>NZ_JBNBZS010000025.1:0-89640 GCF_049629625.1 Roseomonas chloroacetimidivorans
GCATGCCGCTTGATACCGCCCCCATGGCCCCGCCGAAGCCGATCCCGACCGCAGCCCAGCGCCGTATCGACGCCATGGCCGCCTCCGCCCGCCGCAGGCGCCGGCTGCAGACCGCCCTGCCCTGGCTGGTCATCCTTGGTGCCTTCCTGATCTGGGAGGTGGTGGTCCAGGGCTTCGCCATTCCCCAGTTCATCCTGCCCGCGCCTTCGGCCATCGGGGCCAGCATGGTGAAATGGTGGCTGCCGCTGCTCGAGAACTCCTGGCAGACGCTGATGACGACGCTGATCGGCTTCGCCCTGGCCATCGTCTTCGGCCTGCTGCTCGGCGTGGCGATCGGCTCCTCCACCCTGGTCTATCACGGGCTCTACCCGCTGTTGATCGCCTTCAACTCCGTGCCCAAGGTGGCCGTGGTGCCGATTCTCGTGATCTGGTTCGGCATCGGCACCATCCCGGCCGTCATCACCGCTTTCCTGATCAGCTTCTTCCCGATCGTGGTGAATGTCGCCACGGGCATCGCGACCGTCGAGCCGGAATTGCGCGATGTGCTACGTGCCCTCGGCGCCCGGCCGAGCGACATCATCCGCAAGGTCGGCCTGCCACGCGCCATGCCCTACTTCTTCGCCTCGCTGAAGATCGCGATCACGGTGGCCTTCGTCGGGTCGATCATGGCGGAGACCGTCGCGGCCAATAAGGGCATCGGCCACCTGATGATGCTCGCCTCCTCCCGCTTCGACGTCCCCCTCGTCTTTGCCGGCCTGATCATCACCGGCATCATGGGCGTCCTGATGTATGTCATCGCCGTCGCGATCGAGAACCGCACCACCGGTTGGGCGATGCGCGGACAAGACGGCAACCAGGTCTCCGTCGCGGGGGTGTAGCCGCCGGGTTTTCGCCTCGGGGGCGCCGTGGTAGGGCTACCATCCGGCGTCCCCCCTCCCGGCCACCTGGCCGGCGCGGACCGGCGGATCGCCGGGGGAGAATAACGGCCGGATGTTCATCGCGCTTCGCGACTTGGCGGTGCATGTGCAGGTGGAAGGCCCGCCAGGCGCTCCACCGATCCTGATGCTCCACAGCCTTGGTACGAACCTGCATGTCTGGGACCCGCAGGTCGAGGCGCTGTCCCGCACCCACCGCATCATCCGCTTTGACCTGCGTGGCCACGGGTTGACCGCACCGATTCCGGGCGAAGCCACCATGGCCGCCCTAGCCGAGGACGCCTTTGCAGTGCTGGATGCCCTGGGTGTCCGGGCGGCGCATGTCGCGGGGATCTCGATCGGCGGCCGTATCGCGATGGAAATGGCGGCGAGCCAGCCAGACCGGGTGCTCTCGCTGTTCCTGCTCGATACCGCGATGGAGTTCCCACCGCCCTCCACCTGGCAGACGAGGATCGAGGCGGTGACGACCGGCGGCATGGCCGCCGTGGTGGATGGGGTTATCGCGCGCTGGGTGGTGGACCCGTCCTCGCCCTCTTCGCGCGGCCTGCGCTCCATGCTGCTCGCCACGCCGCCCGAGGGCTATGCCGCCGCCGCGGCCGCCCTGCGCGACGCGCGGGCGGAGCCGCTGGCGGGCAAGCTGCATGGCCCGGCGACCGTCATGGTCGGGGAACTGGATATGGCCTCGCCCGTTTCCGCGGCCGAGGCCATGCGGGATGCCATCCCCGGCAGCACGCTGACGGTGCTGCCCGGCTTCGCGCATATCCCGACCTTCGAAGCAGCCGAGGCAGTCACGGAAGGGCTGCTCGCCCATCTCGCGCCCGGTCTAGAGGGTGATACGGCCGCGGCCGGCACGGCGGTCCGCAAGGCAGTGCTGGGCGAGGCACATGTCGCCCGGGCCCAGGCCAATGTCACGCCGCTCGATGCGCCATTCCAGGACTACATCACGCGCAATGTCTGGGGGCAGATTTGGACCCGCCCGGGCCTGCCGCGCCATACCCGTTCGCTGCTGACTCTGGCGGTCACGGCCGCATTGGCGCGGGAAGGCGAGTTCGGCCTGCATGTGCGCGCGACGAGGAACACCGGCGTCACACCGGAGGAGATCGCGGAGGTGCTGCTGCAGGTCGGTGCCTATGCCGGCGTTCCCGTAGCCAATCATGCGCTGAAGATCGCCAAGGACATCCTTGCGGAAATGGAGAAAACTCCATGAGTGAGGTTGTGCATGGTTATCGCCGGCCGGCTCCGGCGACGCAGCCGCCGCTGAACTCGCCTTCTTATGGCAGCACGCATGCGCGCTACCCGACGCAGCCCTTGCTGGAGCTGCCGCATACGCTGACGGAGACGAGCAGCCCGGTCTTCACCCCGGCGAGATACCCGGAGATCACGGACCTGACCGTGCTGGAGAACGGCCGGGGTCATGCGATGGGCGAGCGGATCATCGTGGCCGGCCGGCTGAGCGACGAGGATGGCCGCCCCATCCGCCATGCCATGGTGGAGGTGTGGCAGGCCAATGCCGCTGGCCGCTACAACCATGAGGGCGACACGCATGACGCCCCGCTCGACCCCAACTTCCGCGGCTTCGGCCGGGTCTTCACCGATGAGGATGGCTGGTACCGCTATGTCACCATCCGCCCCGGTGCCTATCCCTGGCGCAACCACCAGAATGCCTGGCGTCCGAACCACATCCACTACAGCCTGTTCGGCCAGGGCTTTGCCCAGCGCCTGATCACTCAGATGTACTTCCCGGGCGACCCGCTGCTGCCGCTGGACCCGATCTTCAACACGGTGTCCGACGAGGCCGCGCGCAACCGGCTGGTGGCCCGCTTCGATCTCGACATCACCCGGCCTGAATGGGCGCTGGGCTACCGCTTCGACATCGTCCTGCGCGGCCGTGAGGCGACCCCGATGGAGGATGGCCATCATGACTGACGCGACGCCGGAACTCGCACCCTCCGCGGCGACACCCGCCACCGCCCACCAGACTGCCGGCCCCTACTGGCACCTGATCGACTTCCCGGAATGGGCGGATACCACGCGCCACTTCGCCGATCGCCTGCCCGAGGGCGCGGAGCGCATCACCCTGACCGGGACAATCAGGGACGGCACCGGCGCGCTGGTGACGGATGCCATGGTGGAGATCTGGCACGCCGATCCCTCCGGCTGCTACCCCGACCAGAAGGGTGATCCCACGGCCTTCCAGGGCTATGGCCGCAGCCGGACCGACAAGGAGGGGCGCTTCCGCTTCGTGACGCTGAAGCCCGGGCCGGTGCCGGTCGGACCCCATGCCGGCGGCAATGCCCTGCAGGCCCCGCATGTCGCGCTGGCCGTCTTCGCCCGAGGCCTGCTCCAGCACCTCTCAACCCGGCTCTATTTCGAAGGCGAGCCGCTGAACGCCACCGACCCCGTGCTCAAGGCCGTGCCCGAGGCCCGGCGCGCCACCATCATCGCCAGGCACGCCGGAAACAGCACCTGGAACCTCGACCTCCGCCTCCAGGGCGAAGGCGAAACCGTCTGGATGGCGGTCTAGTCATGGCGGTCAACCCGGCGGACGGTTCGGTTTGGGGTGTCCTCTACGGCACCGACGCGATGCGCGGCGCCGTTGGGGAGATAGCGCTGCTTCAGCGCATGCTGGACGTGGAGGCGGCGCTCGCCCGCGCTGAAGCGGGGCTGGGCATCGTGCCTCAGGAAGCCGCGCGGGCGATCACCGCGGCAGCGCGCGCGGACCGGCTGGACCTCCCGAAGCTGGCCGTTGCCACGCGGAACACGGGCTATCCCGTGGTGGGGCTGGTGAAGCAACTCGGTGCCCTGGCGGGCGAGGAAGCGGCGCGCTGGACCCATTGGGGCGCGACCACCCAGGATATTCTGGACACAGCGCTGGTGCTGGCGCTGCGCGACGCCTTCACGCTGATCCGCACGGACCTAGACGCCGTCATCCACGCCCTGGCCACTCGCGCGCGGGAGCACCGGGATACGGTGATGGCAGGGCGCACCCATTTGCAGCACGCCCTCCCCGTCACCTTCGGCTACAAATGCGCCGTCTGGCTGGCGCCGCTGATCAATGCACGGGAGACGCTGGACGCCCTGCTGCCGCGCCTGCTGCGCGTGCAGTTCGGAGGCGCCGTGGGCACCCTCGCCTCGCTTGGGGAGAAGGGCCCGGCAGTGGCCCAGGCTCTGGCCAAGGAGCTGGGCCTCGCCGTGCCCGAGATCCCTTGGCATGTCACGCGCGACACCGTCACGGAAGCTATCTGCTGGTGCGGCATCCTTTGCGGCGCGTTGTCGAAGATGGCGACCGACGTGATGCTTCTGATGCAGACCGAGGTGGCCGAGGTGTTCGAGCCGCATGAGGCCGGGCGCGGCGGCTCCTCCACCATGCCGCAGAAGCGCAACCCGATCGCCTGCGAATATGTGCTGGCCCAGGCGCGCGGCGTTCACGCGCTGGTGCCGCAGGTCATGTCCGCCATGGCGCTGGACCATGAGCGCGGCACCGGTCCCTGGCAGGCCGAGCCCCTGGCCATTCCCCAGGCCTTGCTACTGACCCATGGCGCGCTGGATCAGGCGCGGCAGATCGCGCAGGGCATGACGGTGGATGCCGGCCGGATGCGCCGGAACCTCGATGTTACCGGCGGTGCCATCATGGCCGAGGCCGTGATGATGGGACTGGCTCCAATGCTCGGCCGCGGCGCGGCGCATGATGCCGTCCACCATGCCTGCGACGTGGCGCTGGCCGAGCGCATCCCACTTGCTGAGGCGCTGGGCCGCGACGAGGCGGTGTCCTCCCGCCTTGACCCAGCCGCCATCGAACATATCACTGACCCTTCAACCTATCTCGGCAGCGCCGGCCTTTTTGTGGACCGCGTGCTGGAGCGCCTCTCATGAGCCCACCGGATGCCAGTGGCGGGGGTGCCGCCCCTGTCCCGCCGCCTGCGAAGAGCGTCTATCGCAGCGTCTCGAAGAACATGCCGCGCTCCCTGCGCCCCATCCTGGCGCTGGACGACTTTGAGCCGGCGGCGCGGCGGAAGCTTCCGCGGCCGCTCTTCGGCTATATCGCCGGCGCGGCGGAGACCAATTCTTCCCTGAAAGACAATCGCGACGTCTTCGGCGAATGGGCTTTCCGTCCGCGCTACCTGGTCGACGTCTCACGCCGAAGCATCCAGACCAATCTCTTCGGCACGGAATACGCAGCGCCCTTCGGCATCGCGCCGATGGGGATCAGCGCCATGATGGCCTATCGGGGAGACCTCGTGCTCGCCCGAGCGGCACGGGATGCGGGCATCCCGATGATCATGAGCGGATCCTCGCTGATCCCGCTCGAGGAGGTTGTGCGGGAATATCCCGGCGCCTGGTTCCAGGCCTATCTGCCCGGCGAGCCCGACCGCATCGCGGCGCTGGTCGACCGCGTGGCCGCCGCAGGCTTCGGTACCCTGGCCCTGACGGTTGATACCACCACCCTGGGCAATCGCGAGAACAACGTCCGCACCGGTTTCTCGACGCCGCTCAAGCCCTCGCTGCGCCTGGCCTGGGACGGCGCGATCCGCCCGCGCTGGCTCTGGGACACCCTGTTCCGTACCCTGCGGCACCATGGCATGCCGCATTTCGAGAATTCCTACGCGACCCGCGGCGCGCCGATCATCGCCAAGCATGTGGAACGCGACTTCGGCGCGCGAGACCATCTGAACTGGGCGCATCTCGCCCAGATCCGGCGGCAGTGGAAGGGCAAGCTGGTCGTGAAGGGCATCCTGCATGGCGAGGATGCCCACCGCGCCGCCGAAGAAGGAGCGGACGGCGTGGTCGTCTCCAACCATGGCGGACGGCAGCTCGACGGCGCCATCTCCGCCTTCAGGGCCCTGCCAGAGGTGAAGTCGGCCGCGGGCACCATGAAGGTGATGATGGATGGCGGCATCCGGCGCGGCTCGGATGTGCTGAAGGCCCTCGCGATGGGCGCTGACTTCGTCTTCGTCGGCCGCCCCTTCCTCTATGCCGCCGCGGTGGGCGGCGAGGCAGGGGTGCGCCATGGTATCGACATCCTGGCCTCGGAGGTGAACCGGAACCTCGCCTTCCTGGGATGCCTGAGCCCCGAAGAGGTCGGGATGCACCATCTCATGCGGGTGGGTGGCGTCCCGCCGATCTAAGAATCTTACCACCCTTTTTGTTGCCGCGAGGGCAGCAGGGATGACAGGCTCCTTCCGAAGGGTGCGGCAAGCACCACAAGGGAGGAAAGTTCATGCGCATCCAGCGCCGTGGTTTACTGCATCTCGGCATGGCCGGCCTCGCCGCACCGGCCATTATCCCTGGCCTGGCCAGTGCCCAGGGCATATGGCCGCGCCAGCCCATTCGCCTGATCGTCCCCTTCGCCGCCGGTGGCCCCACCGACGTGGCCGCGCGGCTGATTGCCGACGGGCTCTCAAACATGCTGCCCGAGCGCGTGATGGTGGAGAACCGGACGGGATCTGGAGTCGTGGTCGGAACGGAGGTGGTCGCCAAGGCGCCAAAGGACGGCAGCACCTTTCTCTACAGCACGGTCGCGCATTCGGTGCTGCGCGCGCTCTTCTCGAATCTCTCCTTCGACCCGGTGAAGGACTTCCAGCCCGTCGCACTGGCGGGCGTGATTCCGATGCTGCTGCAGGTGAACAACGAGGTGCCGGCCCGCAGCCTTCAGGAACTGATCGCGATGCTC
Organism: Roseomonas chloroacetimidivorans; assembly: GCF_049629625.1. Lineage (NCBI taxonomy): Bacteria > Pseudomonadati > Pseudomonadota > Alphaproteobacteria > Acetobacterales > Roseomonadaceae > Roseomonas > Roseomonas chloroacetimidivorans. The sequence continues at coordinate 6,607 of NZ_JBNBZS010000025.1, forward strand.
CGCGCGAATCCCGGCCGCTACAACTACGGCAGTTCCGGGGCGGGCGGAGCGGTGCACCTGGCCACGGAGCTCTTCCTGCACCAGGCCGGGCATCTCAAGGTCAACCACGTGCCCTATCGCGGTTCGGCGCCCGCCATGCCGGACTTGCTGAACGGCAACCTGACCATGTTCCTCAACGTCGCATCCGACGGCGTGGAGAGCGTGAAGCGCGGCAGCACGCGCGGCCTCGCCATCAGTTCCCTCAAGCGCATTCCCCAACTTCCGGACATCCCGACTTTCGATGAGTCCGGCCTGCCAGGCTACGAAGCCTATACCTGGCACATGCTCTTCGCCCCCGCGGGCGTGCCGGATGAGATCGTGCAGAAGCTCAACGCTGCCGTGAACGCCGTCATGCGCGATCCGAAGACGCAGCAACGCTTTGCCGACCTGACCGTCGTGCCACGCTCCGACACCACGCCGCAAACCGCGGCCCAGTGGCTGAAGGCGGAGATGGACAAGTGGGAGCCCGTGGTGAAGGCAATCGGGTTGACGCCGGCCTGAACTGCGGCGCGCCGGCGGCTAATCCGCCGCTGGCGCCAGCACCGTCCCCGGGGCGGCCAGGGCCGGCGCATCGGTCAGCTCCACCGCCTCGATCGCCACACCCCGGCGGGTGATCTTGCCCGTAGTGATCTCGATCTGCTGCACATCCATCTGCATGTCGGCGAAGTGCTTGCGCAGCTTCGTCACGCGGTCGTCCAGGCGGGAGATGTCCTTCATCAGTTCGGCGACCTGGTTCTTGATCTGGCCGGCCTCCGCCCGCATACGCACATCCTGCATCAGGGCGCGCATGGTGCCGAGCACGGCCCACATGGTGCTGGGCGAGACGATGTAGACACCCATCCGCGCCGCCCGGTCCACCACAGGCGCATGGGCGGCATGAAGATCGGCATAGATCGCCTCGCTGGGCACGAAGATCAGCGCGCCCTCCGCCGTCTCGCCGGGGCAGATGTATTTTCCGGCCACGTCGTCCACATGGCGCGTCACATCGGCGGCGAAGCGCTTGGTGGCGGCGATGCGGGCCGCGTCATCAGCCGCATCGCGCGCGGCCAGCCAGGCCTCCAGCGGGAATTTGCTGTCGACCGCGATCGGGCCGGGCGGGTGCGGCAGGCGGATCAGCACGTCGCAGCGCGTGCGGTTCGCCAGGGTGTGCTGCCAGGAGAAGCCGTCGGGCGGCAGCCGGTCCTCGACGATCTGGCGAAGCTGCACCTCCCCGAAGGCGCCACGAGACTGCTTGTTGCCGAGGATCTGCGCCAGGCTGCCGACCTGCGCGCCAAGCGCCTCCATATTCGCCCGTGCCGCGTCGATCACTGCCAGCCGCTCATGGATCTTGCCGGCGGTTTCCTCGGCCTTCAGGGCGTTCTCGTTCAGGATGCGGCCGATCCGCTCATTCTGCGCGGCCACGGCGGCCCCTAGCGTCTCCTGGGTCTTCGCCAGCCGGTCCGCCAGGGTCTTCTCCTGGGCCGCCAGACGCTCATTCTGGGCGGACAGCGCATTGGCCAGCGTCTCGGTGAGCGCGAGGCTGGAGGCGGCGAGGCGGTCCGCCAGGACCTGTTCCGTGGCGCCGAGGCGCTCGCGCTGCATAGCCAGGGCGGCTTCCGTCGCCATCCGGGCCTCGGCCAGCCGGTCCGCCAGGACACGCTCCACGGCAGCGCCGCGGTCGGCCGCAACGGTGGCCTGGCGGTCCTGCGCGGCGCTCAGCGCGTCCAGCTTCGCCGAGAGCGCCGCCAGCATTTCCCCGCCGCCTGCCTCCGGCCGCCTTAGCAACAGGAGACACACCACCAGCAGTGCGAAGCCGGCCAGGGCCAGGGGAAGCAGCGTCGTCAGTTCAGCCATGCGGGCGCTTTCGGCAGGGGTCATACGGGGCGGACCTCGCCACCGGGGGAATCCATGCCATATACCCCTGGCCCATGGGAACATTGCCGGAACCCTTCGCGGGCTGGTTCGCCGCACGCGGCTGGACCCCGCGACCTCATCAGTTGGCCCTCTGGAAGGCCGCAAACACAGGGGAAAGCGCCCTCCTCATCGCCCCGACCGGCGGGGGCAAGACGCTGGCTGGCTTCCTGCCGAGCCTGCTTGACCTGCATGAGAACCCGCGCGAGGGCCTGCACACCCTCTATGTCTCGCCCCTCAAGGCGCTGGCGGTGGACATTGCCCGGAACCTGATGGACCCCGTGCGGGAAATGGACCTCCCCATCCGGATCGAGACCCGGACGGGCGACACTCCCCAGAACCGCCGCGCCCGTCAGCGCGAAGCCCCGCCCCAGATCCTGCTGACCACGCCCGAAAGTCTCGCTGTTCTCCTCTCCTCCCCCGAGGCGCCGGAGTTCTTCGCCGGGCTGCGGACGGTGGTGGTGGACGAAGCCCATGCCATGGCCGGCACCAAACGGGGCGACCAGCTTGCGCTCTGCATGGCGCGGCTGGACGTGTTGGCGCCGGGGCTGCGGCGCGTCGGCCTCTCGGCCACGGTCGCGCATCCGCAGGCGCTGCGGGCCTGGCTTTCCCCCACGGCGCGGGCGGAGGATGTGCGGCTGGTGGTCGGCAAGGGCGGTGCCGAGCCGGTGATGGAGCTGATGCTGCCGGAGGGGCGCCTGCCCTGGGGCGGCCATATGGGCATCGCCTCCGCGCCCGGTATCCTGGACCGGATCCGGGAAGCCCGCGTCACCATCGTCTTCGTCAACACGCGCGCCCAGGCGGAGCTGATCTTCGCCGCCCTTTGGAAGCTGAACGACGACATCCTGCCCATCGGCCTTCATCACGGCTCCCTGCAGATCGAGCAGCGGCGCAAGGTGGAGGCGGCCATGGCGGCGGGGCGTCTGCGCGCCGTGGTGGCGACGGCCTCCCTCGACCTCGGCATCGACTGGGGCGCGGTGGACCAGATGATCCATGTCGGCGCGCCCAAGGGGGTGTCCCGCCTGCTCCAGCGGATCGGCCGCGCCAATCACCGGATGGACGAGCCTTCCCGTGCCGTACTCGTGCCGGCAAACCGCTTCGAGGTGCTGGAATGCGTTGCGGCTACGGAAGCGGTGCGGGCCCATGAGCTGGATGGCGACGCCCCCCGTCCCGGCGCGCTGGACGTGCTGGCCCAGCATATCCTTGCCATGGCCTGCCAGGCGCCCTTCCACCCCGACGATCTTTATGCCGAGGTCACGCGCACCGGTGCCTATGCCACGCTGAGCCGCCGCGACTTCGACGACGTGCTGCGCTTCGTGGAGGATGGCGGTTACGCCCTGCAAGCCTATGACCGCTTCCGCCGGCTCTTCACGGATTCCCAGGGGCTGGTGCATGTGCGGGACCAGCGCGTGGCCCGGCAGGCCCGGATGAATCTGGGCACGATCGTGGACACGCCCATGCTGAAGGTGCGCCTGCGCGGCGGCCCCGTGCTGGGCGAGGTGGAGGAATGGTTCGCTTCCACCCTGGAGCCTGGTCATTGCTTCATCTTCGCCGGCCAGACCCTGCGCTATGAGGGGATCGAGGCCCTGACGATGGTGGTGACCCGCGGCGGAGAGGGCGAGCCGCGCGTGCCAGCTTATGCCGGCGCCCGCATGCCGCTCTCCACCAGCCTTTCTTTCCGCGTGCGCTCCATCCTGGCCGATCCCAAGCGCTGGCGCGCCCTGCCAGAGCCGGTGCGGGACTGGCTGCGCCTGCAGCAGCGCCGCTCCGAGCTGCCTCAGCGGGACGGGATGCTGATCGAGGTTTTTCCGAAGGGCGGCCGCTGGTTCATGGTGGCCTATTGCTTCGAGGGGCGGCTGGCCCACCAGACCCTGGGCATGCTCGTGACCAAGCGGATGGAGCGCATGGGCTATGGCCCCATGGGCTATCTCGGCACGGATTACGTCCTGGCCACCTGGAGCGCCTTCGAGCCGGATGAGCCCGAGCGCCTGTTCGAGGAGGACATCCTCGGCGAGGAGCTGGAGGAGTGGATCGCCGAATCCTCCATGCTCCGCCGCACCTTCCGCAACATCGCGACCATCGCCGGGCTGATCGAGAAGAACCACCCGGGCCAGGAGAAGTCCGGCCGCCAGATGACCATGAATTCGGACCTGATCTACGACGTGCTCCGCAAGCACGAGCCCGACCACATCCTGCTGCGCGCCACCCGGGCGGAAGCCGCCCATGGCCTGACCGATGTCGGCCGCATCGCCACCCTCCTCGCCCGTATCCGTGGCGCGATCCGCATCCGCCGGCTGGACCGCGTTTCCCCCCTGGCCGTGCCAGCCCTGATCGAGGAGGGCCGCGAATGGGTGGCCGGCGGCGCTGAGGACGCGCTGCTGGCCGAGGCGGCCGCGTTGGTGGACGAGGCCACGGACGGCGCCGAGCGCTTCGCCGAAGTTCTCGCGGAGGTGACGGAGGGCGTCCGTGTGCGTTCCGGTGTTGTGGACCGCCCAAGACGACAGGACCGGAAACGCCGCCCCCCGCCGCGCCGATTCATCCGCAGCGCCAAGGGGTTGGCACAGTGACCCCCGCCCCTCTGCACCTGGCCGGGGAACGACTGATGCTCGACCCCGCGGGCGTGGTCTTCTGGCCAGCCCGGAAGACGCTGGTTGTTTCCGACCTGCATCTGGAGAAGGGCAGCCACTTTGCGGCGCGTGGCCATTTCGTACCGCCCTACGACACGCGCGAAACCCTGTCGAAGCTCGCCCTGGTGGTCCGGCGCTATCATCCGGCGCGGCTGGTGCTGCTGGGCGACAGCTTCCACGATGCCGGGGGCTGCGAGCGGATGACGCCGAGCGATTGTGCCGCGTTGGTCCGGATCCTGGACTCGGTGCAAGAGGTAGTTTGGGTGCTGGGCAATCATGACCCCGTGGCGCCGGTGGGCCTGCCGGGGGTGGCGCTGGATGCGCTGTCCGACGGCCCCCTCACCTTTCGGCATGAGGCCGATCCGCGCGCCAGCGGCGAGATGAGCGGGCATTTTCACCCGAAGGCCACGATGGAGACGCGCGCAGGCGGTATCAGCCGCCCCTGCTTCGCCACCGATGCCCGCCGCGTCATCCTGCCAGCCTTCGGCGCCTTCACCGGTGGCCTGGACGTGCGCGACCCGGCCCTGGGCGGCCTGTTTCCCAGGGGCGGGCGGGTCTTCATGCTGGGCACTGACCGGCTGTTCAGCGTGCCCATGGCGCCGATGCGCCGCCGGGTGGAGCGCATCGCGTGACCGCGCCCACCCTCCTCGGATTCCGCCAGAGCCTGTGCCTGGCCGGCTTTGCACCTTCTCCTTTCGCGCCGGACCGGAACTTGCTTGCCGCTTGGCAGCGCCGCCGCACAGGCCATCCAATCCTGGACGGAGGGATGCGACGGCTCTGGCGAATAGGGTGGATGCATAACCGTGTTCGGATGATCGCATCCTTCCATCCGGTGAGGCACCCGCCCCGGCCCTGGCAGAACCGCGCTGCTTGGTTCATGGATGAGCCGGTGGACGCGGCTCCAGCCAGGAGCAGCGCCGCCACCGCGCTCGGTGGCTGGACCGAGGAGTCGGCGGCTTGAGGGAGCTGCGCGGCCGCTTCGAGGGAATCCGCGTCGTGGGCGACGTCCATGGCGACGCGGCCGCCTTCCATGCGGCGGCCGACGGCGCAGCTGCGGAGCGGCTCTTCCTGATCCAGCTCGGCGACCTGACGGATGGCGGGACCGACGGCCCCGGCGTGCTGCGCCGCGCCTTCGCGCTGCGGGCCGAGGGACGCGGCCTCTTTGTGCTGGGCAATCATGACCATAAGCTGCGCCGGGCGCTGGAAGGCGCGCAGATCCGCATCGAACCGAGCGGGCTGGGCCGCACGCTGGAGCAGATCGACGCCGCCCCGGATGCCGAGGCGCTTAGGCGCCGCGCCGTGGTGGAGATCGCCCGCGCCCCGGCCTGGCTGCGGATCGACCAGCGCCTTTTCGTGCATGGCGGCTTCCACCCCCGAATGCTTCATGCCGTATCCCCGCCCGATGCCGGGGCGCGGAAGCCTGAGGGCCTGGTGCCCCGCGCCCTGTTCGGCCAGGTGACGAGCCGGATGCGTGAGGATGGCTTTCCCGAGCGCCTGCATGACTGGGTAGACCGCATCCCGCAGGGCTTCACTGTGTATTGCGGGCATGAAATGCGGAGCGGCGACGGGCGCCCCTTCATGCAGATCGGCGCCGCCGGCGGAGCAGCGGTGTTCATGGACACGGGTGCGGGCAAGGGCGGCCACCTCTCCTGGGTGGACCTGCCCTGGTAGGGCCCCGCGGCCTCAGTCGATGGTGAGGCCGATCGCGCGCACCAGCTCACCCCATCGCCCGACCTCCGCGGCCACGTAGCGCGCCGCCTCCTCCCGCGTGCCGCCCATGGCCTGGAAGCCGATGGCCTCCAGGCGTCGGCGCACCTCCGGATCCTGCAGGGCGCGGTTCGCGTCCGCATTGGCTTTCGCCAAGATCGCCGGCGGTGTTTCGGCGGGCAGGAAGAGGGCGACCCAGGTGACGTCATCCACGCCCGGAAAGCCCTGCTCCGAGAGTGTGGGCACCTGGGGCAGCGCCGGGGATCGCTGGGCGCCCGTGACAGCCAGTCCGCGCACCGTGCCCTGCCGCACCATCTCCATCGCCGCCGGAAGCGCCACGCTGGCCATTTCGAGCTGGCCGCCGATCACGGCCGTCAGGGCGGGTCCTGCCCCGGTGAAGGGAATGTGCTGCGCCTCGACGCGCGCGAGCTGGCGGAACAGGCGCTCCGCCGAGAGATGCGGGGTGGTGCCAACTCCGGCCGTGCCGAAATTCAGCGGCTTGGACCGGGCATAGGCAATCAGTTCAGGCACCGTCTTTGCCGGGAAATCGGGCTTCACCGCGAGCAGGTTCGGCGTGGCAGCCAGCAGTGCCACCGGCGCCAACTCCTCGGGCCGGTAGCCGGCGCTGCGGGAAAGGCTGGGATTCACCGCGAAGGCGCTTGTGGTGACCAGCGCCGTCGCCCCGTCGGGCCTCATATGGGCCACGAGCTGCGCGGCGACATTTCCCCCGGCGCCACCACGATTCTCGATGACGGCGGCCTGTCCCCAGAGGCTGCCGAGACGGTCGCCGACGATGCGGGCGACGATATCCGCCGGGCCGCCAGGGGCGAAGGCGACCACCAGCCGGACCGGACGGTCCGGCCAGTTGGTTCCCTGCGCGTGCGCCATGCCCGCGGGCATGATGAGTCCGGCCGCCGCCAGGGCGCCTCGGCGCGTGATGGCTCTCATGGCGTCCCCTCCGCGGCGTTGCTCAGCCGGGCCTCAACCGGTCGCGATTGGCGAGCAGGTGCTGCGCCGCCTCGAGCCGCGTTCCCGTCCAGACCTCGGGGGTGGCCTTCACCTGCCGCATAATCTCGTCAAAAACCCAGGCGCCGGCGGGACGGCCATAAACATGGGTGTGAATGGTCACGTCCAGCATCACCGGCCGCGTCTCGCGCTCACGCATCGCGGAGAAGGCGTCCTGGAACTGCTCCAGCATGGCGCGGGCGTTATTACCGTAGCGGATCGCGCTCGGCAGATCGTTCACATCCATGATGAGCGGGATGGACACGATCTCCGCACCGCCTTCCCGCAGAAGGTAGGGGAGGTCGTCATCGTTGCAATCGCCATGGTGTAGGTACCCGGCCTCGGCCAGCAGGCGCGCATGGATGGGGCTACCCGTGCCGCGCGGGCTGATCCAGCCACGCGGCGCCTCGCCGGTCAGTTCGCCGATCAGGCCGGTGTTGCGGCGGATGTTCTCCCTCTGCGCGGCCTCGTCGAGATATACGGGGATGACATCCATACCGTAGGAATGGGCGACGATCTCGTGCCCGGCGCGGTGGATGGCGCGTACCGTATCCGGCCAGAATTCGGCGAGCACGCCATTGGTCATGACGCTGGCGCGGACGCCGTTCCGGGCTGCGATCTCCAGCGCGCGCCAGATGCCACGCGTGGCGCCGTACCGGGCCCAGGATTCGGCATTGCTGTCGTGGAAGCCGGGCTTCAGCACATTGCCCATCGGCCCGATGCCCGGCACTTGTCCCGGCGACCAGCCCTCATAGGCAATGTTGAACACGATCCCGACCCGCGCCCCACCGGGGAAGCGGAAGTTTTCGTCGGCGCGCAGGGCGGTGCTGGAACTGGTGCTGCTCATCGGGCTTCCGTCGTTGAAAAGGAGGTGCCGCCACGGCTCAGCCGCGCGCGGCGGCCTCGAGGAAGGAGAGGTCGAGATAGCGGGACGGATCGCGCAGACTGCGCCGCGGCTCCGCCTGTTCGGAGCGGAGCCGCAGCACCGTCTCGAAGCCTGCCGGGTCGATCGAAAGGTCGCGCCGGATGCCGCGCTTCGGATCGAGCAGCACCGCCGTCGCACGCTCCGTAACAGCGGGGTCGAGATTACCGCCCAGGCGCGTGCGGAACAGCGCCACCGCTTTCCCCCGGTTCTCGGGCGCGACGATCCAGTCCACGCTGCGCCGCCAGGCCCGGATGAAGCGGATCAGGGTGTCGCGGTTCTCCGCCGCCCATGCGCGCCGGGCATTGCCGGTGACCCCGGCATAGGCGCCGAGCGATTCCGCAACCCGCGCGAGGGGCCGGAAACCATCCGCTTCAGCCATGAAATCCAGCGGCGTGGTCAGCAGCGTGGCGCGGGTGCGGCCCTCGCGCAGCGCCGCCAGCCGCAAGGCATGGCCGCCGACGCGCTGAAAGGGCGCTTCCTCATCCGGCACGCCGGCGCGGCGCAGCATCTCGCGCAGCGCAAAGGCGTAGCCGGTGGTGAGCGCATCCACGGCAAACGGCCCCCGTCCCCGGAGGCCGGAGACCGACTCGATTCCACGCTCTGCCATGAGGGTCAGCACGCCGTCATCGATGCCCATGAAGGCGAAGAAGTCGGCCGGGCCTGGAAGCTGCGCCTCCCCCTGCCCCTCCGCATAGGCGACGACATTGTCCACGGCGGTCAGCGCCACCTGGTGCCGCCCGTCATAGAGGCCGCGCGCGAGTTCCACCGAATTCGGCGTGATGGCGAGGGTGACGGCGAGTCCCTGCTCCGCGAAATAGCCGCGCTCCAGCCCCACCCACATCGGCCAGTTGGACGCGCCCTGGAAGGCGATGACGGAAAGCGGCGCTTGCGCGCGGGCGGGGCGCCAGCGCGCGAGGGCAGCCGCACCGAAAACTCCGGCGGCGGCGCGACGCGTGAGGGCATGCCCGGCAGCGGACGCTGTCCCGGCGCCAGCCTCAGGGGACTCGGAATGATGGATGGGCCGCGGGGACGGACCGCACGACACAGGGGCACGCTCGGCGGTCAATGGACGCGCTCTCCTCCGGTTTTCTTGACCCGGAGGTTACCGGCTCTCCCGGACGCAACAAGGGACCGTCGGCAAAACTTCTCGAGACCCGTTTCCGCCGGGTGACCGGGCCGATGGCGGCCCCGGGCTCCCTCAGGAGCCGGACCATCCCCGCAGCAGCCAGCGGGAGAGCAAGGATAGGGCGGCGAAGATCGCGATGCCCGCGCCCGAAACAAGGGCAAGTGCGGCGAACATGCGGGGGATCTGGAGCTGGTAGCCGGCTTCCAGGATGCGATAGGCCAGCCCGGATTCCGCGCCCCCTGCCCCCGCCACGAACTCCGCCACGATAGCCCCGATCAGAGCCAACCCCCCGGAGATCCGCAGCCCAGCCAGGAAAAGCGGCAGGGCCGAGGGCAGGCGTAGCCGTGTCAGCACCTGCCAGCGGCTGGCGCCATAAAGGCGGAACAGGTCGTGCAGGTTCGGATCCGCGCTGTTGAGCCCGAGCGTGGTGTTGGACAGCACGGGGAAGAAGGCGACGATCCAGGCACAGAGGAGCAGCGCCAGCCAGACCTGGTCCACCCAGATGATGATGAGCGGCGCAATGGCGACGACAGGCGTGACTTGCAGGATCACCGCATAGGGAAAGAGCGCGGTCTCGATCACCTTGGACTGCGCGAAGAGGATGGCGAGCAGCAGCCCCAACACGGCCGCGGCGACCAGCGCCATGGCGGTGACTTCCAGGGTGACCAAGAGCGACTGCGAGAGCAGCGGCCAGTCCTGCACCAGCGCCCGGCCGATCGCGATGGGCCCCGGCAGGATATAGGGCGGCACATCATTGGCCCGCACTGCCCATTCCCAGCCACCAAGCGCCAGCAGCGCGACCAGCAGCGGCGCGGCGATGCGCCACCCGGGCTCCAGCAGGGATCTCATGCCGGCTCCATGGCACGCGCCAGCGCGTGGGAGGCGTGGCGGCACAGCGCGGCATAGTCGGCGGAGGTACGGAACTCCGCGCCGCGCGGCACAGGCGCATCGATCGGCAACGTTTCCATGATCCGCCCGGGCCGCGCCGCCATCACGGCGATGCGGCGGGAAAGATAGACGCTCTCGAACACGGAATGCGTGACCAGGATCGCCGTGAAGCGCGTCTGGGCCCAAAGCGACAACAAGTCGTCATTCAGCCGATGGCGGGTGATCTCGTCCAGCGCGGCGAAGGGCTCGTCCAGCAGCAGCAGGCGGGGGCGCGTGACCAGAGCGCGGGCGATGGAAACGCGCATCCGCATGCCGCCGGACAGGGCGCGGGGCCGGCTTCGCTCGAAACCCGCGAGCCCGACCTGGGCCAGCGCCTCGGCCGCGCGTGGCTCCGCCTCCGCCCGCGGCAGGCCGGACAGGCGCAGCGGCAGCATCACATTCCCGATCGCGGTGGACCAAGGCATCAGCGTCGGGTCCTGGAAGACGAAGCCGGTTTCCCCGCGCTTCGCGGCACGCACGCGAACCTCTCCGCTGCTCGGAGGAATCAGCCCCGCGATGATCCGCAGCAGGGTGGACTTGCCGCAGCCAGAGGGGCCAAGCAGGGAGAGGAATTCCCCCTCCTCCACCGCCAGCTCGATCCGGTCCAGGGCGCGCGTGCCCCCCGATCGGCTATTGCTGTCGTAGCGCTTCGAGACCCCGGAAAGGAGGACCGCCGGGGCCACCTCAGCCGACGCCCACCTTCCTGTTCACGAAGTCCAGCGAATAGGCCCGGCGGATGTCGAGCCCGGCGGGATAGACGCCCGTCTCCCGCATCGTGGAGTAGAAGCGATCCCAACGCTCATGCGTCATCGCACCGATGCCCAGCATCGCGGCCTCGTTGCCGAGCACCATGCCGCGCTCACGCATCACCTTGAGACCATAAGCCAGCATTTCGTCCGGCATCTCGGGGTTGTGGCGCTTGATCAGGGCATTCGCGGCCGCGATGTCCTGCCCCTTCATGTATTCGGTCCACCCCTCGATCGTCGCGTCAATGAAGCGCTGCACGAGGTCGCGCTTCTCCGTGACCATCTTTGCGGAGATGTCGACCGTGGTGTTGTAGGCTTCGTAGCCCGCATCGGCGAGCATGTGGACTCGCGGATGTGCCCCGGCCTGCATGGCCGCGAAAGGCTCGGAGGAGACAATGCCCTGATAGATGGAATTCTTGTCGGCCATGAAGGGCTGCAGGCTGGCTGCTTTGGGCCGGATCTGGCTGTCATCGAAGCCGAAGCGGCTCCGCAGGAAGGGCCAGTGGGTCACGCGGCTCGCGGCGCTGATCGCGATCGGCCTGCCACGCATCTTCTCGAAGCTGTCGATCCCCGCTTCCTCATGCGTCATGAGGATAACCGGATCCTTCTGGAAGATCGCGGCGATACAGAGGAAGGGTATGTTGTCCCGCACATAGTTCAGGGGCTGGAACGGGTTGGACATGATCATGTCCACACGCCCGGCCACCAGAAGCTGCGCCGGGTTGAGCTGCGGCCCGCCCTGGCGAAGGTCGCAATCAATGCCATGGCGCCGGTAGATGCCGGCCGCGACGGCCTGGTAGTAGCCGCCATGCTCGGCCTGGGCGCGCCAGTCCGTCTGAAAGACCACCCGATCCAGCAACTGCGCGGAAGCCCGCGCACCGGTCACCGGCACGAGGGAGAAAGCGGTGCCGCCCGCCAGAAGATTGCGGCGGTGGATGCGGTACTTCGTTCCCATCGGGGCTCACTTGCCTCAGTGCCGGTTCCGCGTGCGGGCCCCATGCCCGCGGCGATGCGCGTCGCATCTTCCATGCCATGGCGGAACCGTTCCGCGCCAGGGCCGACTCGGCGAGGGATACGTCGAACAGCCGGGCTATGCCGGGGCGCCCCGGCCGTTATGCTGCGCGCCCCTTGAACCCGCCCTTGTCGAATAGATCCGAAGCACCTCGCATGGCCTGTGCCGCCGCCCTACTCCGCCTTGAGCCCTCCGCCTGCGCGACGCGGAGAGCCGGATGACCCTTCACGCGACCAGCGCCGCGGTCGACGAGATGGTGGACGGCCGGGGCCGCGTCCGTTCGCATTGGCGCGGCCTGCTCGGTTCGCTGTCCAACCTGCCGGAGGGCGGGTTGGCGGAGCGCGCGCGGATGCTGGACCGCGCCTTCGAGGAGGAGGGTCCGGCGGGCCTCCTTCCCTCGCACGCCTCGGCCCGGGGACGTGGCCCCGCGGGGCGGCTGGATCCGGTGCCGCTTGTGCTCGAGGCCGCGGAGTTCAACTCCCTGTCGGAAGGATTGGCCCAGCGCGCCCGGCTGCTGGAGGCCGTGCTGGCGGATCTCTACGGGGAACAGCGCCTGATCTCCGAAGGCGCGATTCCACCTGAGCTGGTCTTTCCGAACCCGGCCTTCCTGCGCCCCTGCCGCAACGGCCCGGCCGGCCAGTTCCTGCACGCCTATGCCGCCGACCTGCTGCGCGGGCCGGACGGGGCCTGGCATGTCGCGGGCGACAGGGTGGTGACCATGGGTGGTCTGGCCCAGGCCATGGCCAATCGTGCCCACATGGCCCGCACCATGCCCGAATGCACGCGGGCCGTGCAGATGCGGCCGCTGCGGCCCTTCATGGATACCTGGCGCGACCTGCTGCAACGGGCTGCCGGGCCAGAGATGGCCGGGGCAGCGAGTGTGGCGCTGCTGACGCCCGGTGTTGGCCACTCCGCCTGGGCGGAGCATGTGACCCTTGCGCGCGACCTCTCCTGCGTCCTGGTTGAGGTTGGCGACCTGACAGCACGGGGCGGGACGCTGTTTCTGAAAACCCTGCGCGGCCTTCAACCCGTGCGGGTCCTGCTCTCGCGGCTGCCCGGCGCATCGCTGGACCCGCTGGAGCTGGGCGGGAGACCGGCGAACGGCGTCTCCGGCCTGCTGGACGCGATGCGCGCAGGCACGCTGGTTGTGCACAACCATCCCGGGGCCGGGCTGGCCGAGGCCCCTGCCCTGCCTTCCTTCCTGCCCGCGCTCTGCCAGACGCTGCTGGGCGAGCCGTTGGCCGTTCCCTCGGTTGAAACCATCTGGCTGGGTGAGGAGCCGGCCTTGGCGCGGTACCGCGCAGCCCCGGGTGACTTCGTGCTGCGGCAGGCCGGGCGCACGGGAACGGCCGGGAACATGATCGAGGGCGACCCGCGCGGCTGGGCCGCCATCGCCTGCGAACCGCCTTCCCTCGCCCCGTCCTTTACCGAGGACGGGCTCGCACCCCGCCCGGTTCTGCTCCGGCTCTTTCTCCTGCATGACGGCGAGGGCTGGCGTTGCCTGCCCGGCGGGCTGGCCCGGCTGACGGATGAGGCAGGTCGCCCGGGGAAGGTCGCGAAGGATGTCTGGGTCCTGTCGGAGGACCGGGCGGAGATCCGCAGCACGATCATACCGCACCGCCCGGCGCTGGCGGTCCGGCGCACTTCCGGCGACCTTCCCTCCCGCGTCGCAGACAATCTGTTCTGGCTGGGCCGTTATGTGGAACGGCTGGATGATTCCGCCCGGCTGATACGCTCGACCCTGGCGCGGCTGGAGCGCGCCCCGATGCTGCCGCATGATCAGGCCGAGATCGTGGCCCTTTCCCGCTGCCTTCTGGACGCGAAACTGATCACCAAGGAGGAACGGCCCACCTCCGGCGATGACGGCGCGCTGCGCCGGGCCTTGTTGCGAGCCGGGCGCGAGGGGGGGCGGCTGCACCGGCTGAGTGGAGAGGTGGCGCAGCTGGTCGAGGCGACGCGTGACCGGCTGACCAGCGACATGCATGCTGCCTTCACCTTGCCGCTGCGGGATTCGCGCGCCGCCCTGCTGGCCTCGGACAACCCGGCGGCGCTTGGCGCCGCGCTGGGTGGGGTCGTGCGCTACGCCTCGGGCGTGGCCGGTGTCGCGGCGGAGAACATGGTGCGGGGCGGCGCCCACAGCTTCCTTGACCTCGGCCGGCGGCTAGAGCGGGCTGTGAGCGTTTCGGCGCTGCTTGGCCATCTGCTGAACGAGGTGCCGGCCCGGGTGGAGAGCGCCCTGACACTGGCGCTTGAGCTTTGCGATTCCGTCATCACCTATCGCACGCGCTACCTGCATGTGCTTCAGCCCGGTCCGGCATTGGACCTGGTGATGGCCGATCCGGCGAACCCGCGTGGCCTCGCTTTCCAGTTCGCCGCGGCCGAGGCGCTGTTGGCTGGAGTCGAGGGTGGTGGTGATCCCAGCCTTTCCGCCTGGGCCCGGCGCCTGCGGGTGGAAAGCGAGACCATGGCCGCCGAGGTAGCCGCCTCCGCCGAGAGCGCCACGGTGGCGACGGGTCTTTCCCCCCGCCTGCTCGCCCTGCAAGACGCCGTCGGCGCGCTTTCGGACGCTATCGGCCGGCGTTACTTCACTCTTGTCTCCGCGCCGCGCCTCCTGGGCGTGGACACCGCAGAGGAACCAGCGCGGGGCACGGCATGATCTACCGCGTGCGGCATGTCACCACCTACAACTACGAGACGCCGGTGGAGCTGGCGACGCATCTGCTCCACCTTTCACCGCGGCCCCTGCAGCGCCAGCGCGTGCTGCGGACGGAGCTGACCAGCGACCCTGTCCCGACCCGCCGGCACGAGGCGCTGGACCATTTCGGCAACCCGACAGCCTGGTTCTACCTGGAGCAGCCACACACCCATTTCGCGGTGACGGCGGATTCCCTGGTGGAAGTCTGGGCGCCGCCGCCACTTCCGGCGGAGACCCCGCCCTGGGAGTCGATCCGCGAGATGGCGCTGCGGGACCGGGAGGCGGCCGAGTTCCTTTTCCCCAGCCCGTCCCTGCCGCCGGTGGAGGCTGCCCGCGCCTTCTTCGCCCCGCATTTCACCCCCCGCCGGATGGCCGGCGCGGCGATGGTGGAGATGATCGCGCAGTTCCGGAACCAGATCGACTTCCGCTCCGGCGTCACCACCATCTCCACTCCGGTGGAAGAGGTTCTGCGGCGCCGCGCCGGCGTGTGCCAGGACTTTGCCAACCTTCTGGTCACGGGGCTGCGCATGCTCGGCATCCCCGTGCGCTACATGTCCGGCTATGTTCGTACGCGGCCACCGCCGGGCGGCGTGCGGCGCGTCGGGGCCGACCAGTCCCATGCCTGGGTGGCCGCCTGGCTGGGCCCTGAGCTGGGCTGGCTGGAGATGGACCCGACCAACAGCCTCTTCGTCGAGGAAGAGCATGTGGTGCTCGGCTGGGGTCGCGATTTCGGGGATGTCTCGCCGCTTCTCGGGGTGATCCTCGGCGGTGGCCGGCATTCGGTGACGGTTGGTGTGGATATGGACGAGGTCGCTGCCGTCGCGGGCTGATCACGCGTTCCTGAGCGCGGCATCCTTCCTGCATGGGCCGGCGCCGAGCGGCGGGGATACCGCCGCCATGTGTACCGGAGAACGCCGAACATGACTCTCGCCCGTCGTACCCTGCTTGCCGCCGGCACCGCCGGCCTGGCCCTGCCCTTCATCCGCCCCGCCGCCGCCCAGGCCCCCATCCGCTTCTGCCTGGACTGGGCGCTCCAGGGGAACCACGGCATGTTCTCCCTGGCCGATGACCGCGGCGTGTTCCGCAACAACGGCATCACCATGCGCATGGACCGTGGCTTCGGCTCCGGCGACACCACGGTGAAGGTCGCGTCCGGCGCCTATGACGTCGGCTACACCGATGTCTCCACCATGGTGAAGTTCAACGCCGAGAACCCGGAAAAGCGCCTCGTCTCCTTCTATCAGATCCTCGACCGCACCGCGGCCGCACTGATCACACTGAAGAAGAACGGCATCACCGATCCGAAGGGCGTGGCGGGCAAGCGCCTGGGGGCGCCCGAGGGCGAGGGCAGCCGCATGCTCTTCCCCGCCTTTGCCCGCGTGGCCGGAATCGACGCCGGCAGCGTGAAGTGGACGAGCATGGCCGCGAACCTGCGCGACACCATGCTGGCCCAGGGCCAGGTGGATGCCGTCACCGGCTTTCTCTTCACCACCCATTTCAACCTGGTGGGCCTGGGCATGAAGGAAGAGGATATCGTGGCCTGGCCCTATGCCGAGAACGGGCTGGACATCTATGGCAGTGCCCTGGTTGCCCGTGCCGACTGGCTGGAGAAGAACCCGCAGCTGGCGGCCTCCTTCGTGAAGGCCTCGGTCGAGGGGCTGAAGATGCTGCTGGCCGAACCGGACGCCGCCATGGCCTCGCTGCAGAAGCGCGAGCCGCTCTTCGACGTGGCGCTCGAGAAGCGCCGCTGGGCCATGACGCGCGACCGCTCCATCCTGACCCCGGCGGTGAAGGCGGGCGGCACGGGCGCGATCGACATGGCCCGCGCCGAGACGCTGATCCGGGTGAATGCCGAGGCCTATGGCGTGTCCAACCCGCCCAAGGCCGCCGACATGTTCACCGAGCGCTTCCTGCCGCCGGCGGCCGATCGCAAGATCGCCTGAGCCGGTACCGGCCGGAGCTTCTGGGTTCCGGCCGGTCAGTCCGGACGCGGCGCGAGCAGCGCCGTGTTGATCCGCGCCTTCAGGGGCAGGTGGTCCGAGGCGCGGCGGGCCAGCGGCGTGTCATGTGCCTCCACATCAGGCACGAGGCCGCGCGGATGGCCCATGATCCGGTCCAGCGCCAGGAAGGGCCGGAAGGCCGGGAAGGTGGGCGCCGAATGCGGGTGGCCGAAAGCCGGCTCCAGCACGCCTAGCACCGAGGCACCCATCCGCCACTCGTTGAAATCGCCGAGGAGCAGCGTGGGCAGGCGTTTTCCCTGCCCCGTCTGCATGGCTGCCAGCAGTGCTTCTCCCTGGATGCGGCGACGCGCGGCGCCAAGGCTGAGATGCGTGGCGAGAAGGCGGAACGGACCCCAGCCGAGGTCCAGTTCCGTCAGGATGGCGCCGCGCGGCTCCATTCCGCCCATGGGAAGCCCCTCGGGAGGCCGCAGGATTCGGGCATTCTTCCGAATGAGGACGAGGTTGCTCCGCCAGCCCTGCTCCTCCGGTCGCCCACCGACGCGCAACAGGTGCAGCCCGGCCTCGCGCTCGATCCACTCCGTATCCAGCATGTCCTTGCCGCGCCGGAAGTAGTGCTGCGCCTCCTGAAGGGCGATCAGGTCCGCGCCGATCTCCGCGATGACGCGTGCGACGCGGTCCGGCCGGAACAGCCCGGCCGTGCCGCGGCCGCGATGGACGTTGTAGGTGGCGACCAGCACGGGTTGTCATTCCGCTGCTGCGCTGTCCCGGAGGGCGAGGCAGGGCGGCGTGGTCTCGGCCGTGGCCGCAGAAGCATCATGCCGTGCCCGGTGCGCCGCCCATGCTGCGGCCAGGGTGGCGCCGAAGGTGGTCAGCGCCACGTCGGTCCAGGTATCCGTCCAGTCGCCGATCAGCCCGGTGACGTATTCGAAGCCCTCCCACACCGTGCCGAGATTCAGGCCGAAGAGGAATCCCGCGAGGATCAGCTCGCCCGCCGCGTGCGGCCGTCCATCTCCACGCAGGATCGCTGCGAAGACGAGGCCGGTCAGGACACCGTTCAGAAGATGCACGATCTCATCATAGGGGTTGGCGCCGTAGAACCAGTTCAATCCGTAGCCGGGGCTGACGACGAGGGTCATGAGGACAGGTGTCGCGTCAAGCGAACGTGGGATGGTCCGCAGGCGCCGGGGCAGCACAGGCATGCGCTCGCGCGGCGGCAGGATCAGCCCGAGGCACCCGACCAGCGCCGCGGCCGTTCCCATCGCTGCATCGCGTTTGTCGAGGCTCCAGAACCAGGCCGCCACGGTCACCAGCGCGGCGAGGCAGGCCCAGGCGTAGCGGGAATGGTGGCGCAGGTCCTCCCGGGTCAACAGCGGCAAGCGCGATCCTCCCTGGGCCGCGCTCCACGGGCCCGCCACTGCGTCACAGCACGCAGATGCAGGCTGGAACGCGGCTGCGGGCGGGCGGCTGCCTGGGCTTATTGCACGCTGATCTTCTGCTCGCGGATGATCCGGGCCCAGCGGTCGGATTCTGCCACGATGCGCTCGGCAAACTGCCCCTGGGTGTTGGGCAGGTAGATCAGCCCCTGGTCGTCCAGCATCTTCTTTACCTCCGGCGTACCTGCTGCCTCGGTATAGGCCTCGTAGAGCCGTTCGATGATCGGCCGAGGCGTGCCGGCCGGGGTGATGACCGCATACCAGGTGACCACATCGGCATCCGGATAGCCGGACTCCACCATGGTCGGCACATCGGGAAGCTGCGGGATGCGCTGTGGGGTGGTGACCGCCAGCGCCTTGACGACGCCTGCCTTCAACTGAGGCAGCATCAAGGGCAGCGTGTCGAACATGGCATGCACATCGCCCGTCAGCATGGCCGGCAGGGACTCATTCGTACCCTTGTAAGGCACGTGCTCCATCTGGATGCCGTCGCGCTCCTTGAACATCTCGAAGATCAGGTGCTGCGCGGTGCCGACGCCCACCGAGGCGGCATTCATCCTGCCGGGGCGCGATTTCACCATGGCGATCAGCTCCGCCACGCTGTTCACCGGAAGATCCTTGCTGACCACCAGCACGAGGGGTGAGGCAGCGAACATGGTCACGGGCACCAGATCCCGCCGCGCGTCATAGGGCATGTCACGATAGAGATGCGGGAAGATGGTCAGCGGGCCCAGATTGCCCATCCCGATCGTGTAGCCATCCGGCGCCGAGCGCGCGATCTCCGCCACGCCGATCCGCCCGCCTGCGCCCGCTTTGAAGTCATTCACGATGACCGCTCCGAGGCGACGCGACACCTGGTCGTTGTAACCGCGCGCAATCACGTCGTTCAGCCCGCCTGGCGGCCAGGGAATGATGAAACGGACAGGCTTGGACGGCCAGGCGGTCTGGGCCAGAGCGGGACGGGCCAGCGCTGGAAGGGCGAGGACCGCGGCAAGGTCGCGGCGGCGCAGCTTGGACATGAAAACCTCTTGAAGGGGCGCCACGGGCGCCGTCGACGCAGGCGGATGCAGCCACCATGCCATATCCGTATTGACCCGTCCCGCGCCGGCGCGCGAGGCTCTGCCTCATGCAGCCCGACCTTCTCAAGCCCATTGGCGGCCGCGCCGCCTGGACCGGCGCCGAACTGGCGCAAGACCCGAGCTGGGTCTTCCGCTTCGATGCGCCCGCCATTGCCGAGATCGAGGCGGCGCTGGCCGGCATCCGTGCGCGGGGCCTTCCCCTGCCGCGCATCCGGGCCGCGGACTTCCCGCTGCCCTCTGCCAAGCCCCTGCTCGACACCGTGTCGAAGGAGCTGGAGGAAGGCCGCGGCCTGGTCCGCATCTCCGGCCTGCCGGCGGATCGCTGGTCCGCCGACGATCTGAAGGCCGTGTTCTGGGGCCTCTGCGCCCATCTCGGCACGCCGCTGCCGCAGAACACCAAAGGCGAGATCCTGGCTGAGGTGCGGGACGAAACAGGCATGGGCAAGGCCGTGACCGGACCGGATGCCAGCGGAACCGTCCCCTCGGCCCGCGCAAGGTCGCGCTCCACCGGGCCGCTGCGCTTCCACACGGATAAATGCGACGTGCTGGCGCTGCTCTGCGCTTCGAACGGCATTGCGGGCGGGGAGAGCCGGATCGTCTCCACGGTCGCGATCCACGACGCCCTGGCGGCGCGCCGGCCCGACCTGCTGGAGGTTCTGTATCAGGACTTCCACCGCATGCGCCCGGCCGATGAGGAGGGCGAGGGCCATGCGGACCGCGTCTTCACCATGCCCGTCTTCTCGCGCGGGCCGACGGGTGCCTTCACCAGCCAGTACTCCCGGACCTATGTCGAGATGGCCCATGCCGAGCCCGGCGTGCCGCCGCTGCGTCCGGAACAGATTGAGGCGATGGACGCGCTGGCCGCGATCGCCGACGAGTTATGCCTGCAACTGCCCTTCGAAGCCGGGCAGATCCAGTTGATGAACCAGCACGTGACCTATCACGGGCGCACGGCCTATGCGGATGACGCGGTCTCCGGCACCTCCCGCGTGTTGATGCGGATCTGGCTCTCCACACCGAATAGCCGAGCACTGCCGGCGGGGCATGCGGTGCAATGGGGCAGTACGGCGCCGGGTGCGGTGCGCGGCGGGGCCATCCCCGGACAGTCCGCGCTGGCGGCCTGAGTGGCGGGGGCGCGGAGACGCCCCCTTCCCTCAATCCGGCTGGATCTTCGCTTCCCGCACGACGCGGATCCATTCATCCAGTTCGCGGTTCACCCGCGCCTGCAACTCCGCAGGCTGCATGATGCGAATGATGGCGCCCTGCTCCTCTGCGCGACGACGGAAATCGGGCGTGTCCACCACGGCGTTGCAGGCCTCCGTCAGCCGCTTCAGCGTGGCCTCGGGCGTGCCGGCCGGGGCGAAGACGGCGAACCAGCCGATAACCTCCAGGTTCGGGAAGCCGGCTTCGGCGAGGGTCGGCACCTCCGGCAGCGCCGGGTGGCGCGTGGACGAGGTGATGGCCAGGGTCTTCAGCTTGCCATCGCGGACGAAGGGCATCAGCGGCGGCGGCGTGGTCATCATCATCTGCACGCGACCGGAGACGAGGTCCTGCGTGGCCGGCCCGGTACCGCGATAGGGTACATGGGTCATGTCCGTGCCAGTACGCAGCTTCAGCAATTCCGTGCCGAGGTGCTGGAGCGAGCCGGTGCCGGAGGAAGCATAGTTCAGCGTGCCCGGATGCGCTTTCGCATAGGCGATGAACTCCCGCATATTCGCCGCGGGCACGGAGGGATGCACGAAGATCACCTGCGGCGCATCGAGCAGGAGCGCAACCGGGGCGAAGTCCTTCCGCACGTCATAGCCGACATTCGGCATGATGGCGGGCGAGCCGACATGGTAGCCGGAATACTGCACGAGCAGCCGCGTGCCGTCCGGCCGTGCCCGCGCCACATCCTGTGTGCCCAGCGCACCATTGGCACCGCCCTTGTTCTCCACGACCACGGGCTGGCCGAGCTGGCGCGAGAGCGGTTCGGCCAGAAGGCGCGCGGCAAAGTCGGTGGTGCCTGCCGGTGCCGTGGGAACCACGAGGGTGATGCTGTTGGATTGCGCGGCGCCGGTACGGGCGACGAAGGCGGCAGCGAGGCCGGATACGGCCGCACGGCGTGTGATGCGCATCGGAAGTTCCCTCGCGTTATAGCCAGGAGGATGCCGCAGGCTGACCCGGCCTGCAAACCGGGTCCAGGTCTGGGCTTAGCCCTCCTTTACTCAAGCGCGCCGGCTCAGGGAAAGGACAGGTCGGTGAGCGAGCAGGTGTTCACCTGCCGCCGCTCCGTCGCCTGCCCGCTGGCATAGACCACGCGGATGTCGTTCACGCACTGGCCCTGTGGCAGCCGGATGATGATGACCCCGCCGGGCTCCAGGATGTTCTGGCCGAGGTGGTCCGCTCCCCAGTTCGCCTCAGAGGAGGAGGAGACGTAAATTTCGTTGATCCTCGTCTTGCTCCGGTTGCCCAGGCGGAAGGACGGATCCGACGAGGCCGCCGCTGCGGACTGAGGGTTGCGGGACCCGCTACCCGGAGCCGCGGATCCCGGCCAATTGGGATTCTGGCGCTGCATGTGCTGCTGCAGCATCCGTTCATTCGCCGTGCCGAGCATGGAGCCCTGCGGGTTGTTGAAGGTCGTGCCGCCGGAGCCGTTCGGAAGCCAGAGCTGCTGCGCGTGGGTGGGCGCGGAGGGGCCGAGGAGCGCTGCCGCGAGGACGCCAGCCGCGAGGGAGGCCAGGAACTGAGCTTTCACGAATACGTCTCCCCGTCACTGCGGACCGAATGGGGAGCGGCTTCTATCATTTCGTTCTGAATCCGCAAGATGTGGAAGCTTCCACATTCCTGCCCTCTCGAACTTGTGCCCTAGGCCGCGGCGGGATCCCCCGGCGCCGTCTCCCAGGCCAGCCCGACCAATGCCACGATGCGGCGCCCGCCAGCCGCGGGCTTCTGTACGATCAGCCCCTGTTCCTCGATCCAGCCGAGCAGCCGCCGGGCGCGGCCCGCCGAACGGCTGCCATAGGCGCGGGCGATCGCCGCATCGGATGGGCAGGGCAGACCCTGGCGCGCGGCATGGGCCAGCAGCAGGAAGACACCCTGGGTGTCCTCCGGCAATCCCTCGGCCCGCGCGGCGGCTTCGGGCCAGTCCGGGTCATTGGCAGCCTCGGGCGGCACGCCGGCACGGGCCACGGCGAGCATGCGGCGGAAGGCCGGCAGCTCCGGCGGCTTGCCCGGCACGGCATGGATGCGCAAGCGAACCAGCAGGTCCTGGTAAAGCACGCCGATCGGGCGGAAAGCTGCGTCGGGCTCGGCCAGCATGTCGCGCAGGATCGCGCCCGTACGGGCCTCGCGCTCGGCCAACTCCTCGGGCGAGGGCTCAGGCTCGGTCACGCGGGCGGTGGCGGGCCGGGCATTGGCGGAAGCCTGGGCAAGCTGCGCCAGGATGTCCTGCGGTGGCGCGGGCGGCGGGCGGCGGGCCGGGCGCGGCGCCACGGGGTCGGGGGCGGCCAGGATCAGCTCCCGGGCCTCCTCCGGCGCCGTCTGGGGCAGCGGGGTCAGGGAGGGGCCGGAGCCTCGGCTCTGGGTTTCCACCGCCCCGACGCGGATGGCCAGCGGGCGGCGGGACAAAGCCGGGCCGAGGCCGATGAAATGGCCGCGCTGGAGGTCGCGGAACTGCTCGGCCTGTCGGCGTTCCATGCCCAGTAGGTCCGCGGCGCGGGCCATGTCGATATCGAGGAAGGTACGGCCCATCAGGAAGTTAGAGGCCTCGGCCGCCACGTTCTTGGCGAGCTTCGCCAGGCGCTGGGTCGCGATAATGCCGGCCAGGCCACGCTTGCGGCCGCGGCACATCAGGTCGGTCATGGCCGAGAGGGCGGCGCGACGGGCATCGTCCGAGGTATCGCCGCCAGCGGCGGGAGCGAAGAGCTGGGCTTCGTCCACCACGACCAGCATGGGGGTCCAGTAATCGCGTTCGGCGTCGAAGAGGCCGTTCAGGAAGGAGGCGGCATGACGGAGCTGGCGGTCCACCTCCAGCCCCTCGAGATTGAGGACCACCGAGACACGGTGGCGGCGCACCCTGTCGCCCGCGGCTGTCATGGCCTCCTCGGTATGGGCCGCGGCGTCGATCACCAAATGGCCATAGCGATCGGCCAGGGAGGTAAAGTCGCCCTCCGGGTCGATCACCGCCTGCTGCACCCAGGGCGCTGACTGCTCCATCAGGCGGCGCAGGAGATGCGACTTGCCGCTGCCCGAATTGCCCTGCACGAGGAGCCGGGTCGCAAGAAGCTCCTCAAGATCCATCATTCCGGCCGTGCCGGTGTTCGTACGCCCGAGATCGATCGCGACCGTCATACCCCCTCCGCCCCCGCGCCCGCCCGGCGGGGGCGGCTCCTATAGCGGATCGGGCCGGGCTGTGCAGGCCGGGGCTGCCCCAGGAGGGACTGCCCAGGGCATTCTCTTACTCCTGCGTCAGCCGCGCCACGCAGGCATACCAATCCCGGCCGGACACGCCCGCATCGGGCACCGAGAGGGTGGGCGCGGAAACACCCCGTCCGCTAACGCTCACCGTACCGCCACCGAGCAGATCCCGGATCCGTCCCTCCGCCGCCACATCCAGCGCCGTGCCAGCATGGGCGGTGCGTTGTGCGTCCGTCTGTGCCGCCAGCTGCCAGCCGGTGCCCTCCCCGCGAAATGCGAGCCGGACCCGGCTCCTGACCGGTAGGGCCCGGCCTGGCGCGGACAGGGAAAGGCTCGTCCTCCGCCCCGGCCCGGCTGTCAGGCTCAACGTCATCTCCCGGTGCGCAATCCGCGCGGTGCAGCGATCCCCGACGATGCCGAAGGACCAGGCGCCCTCCACTTCCGCCGGTGGCGGCGGCGCCGGGGCGCGGACCACGCGGCGCGGCGGGGCCGCGGGGGGCGCGGACTGGCAGGCCGCGAGTGCCAGGAAAAGCGCGGGTAGAAGCAGCGGGCGCCGTGTCACGTCGGGGCCTCTCCGATCATGATGTGCTGCCAGGGGCTGGCGGTGTAGCGGCGCGCTGTACGCGAGACCGCCAGGACGCGCCAAGCGTAGAGACCCGGCTCGGTGAAGCGGATGATCTGGCGATCCGGCACCTCGGCATAGGCCGCGAACACCTCCTTCGCCGGTCCCTCGATGCCGACGCTCACGACCTCCACAAAGAGGTCAGGCCGCGGTTCAGGGCTCGTCCAGGAAAGCGTAACGCCGGGCGTGGCAGCCTCCAATGACAGCACCGCGCCATTGGGCGGATCCGTTGGCAGGGCGGCCGCGGGCGCCGGCGGCTCGCTCTCCGTGGTGGGCGCAGGCGCAGGCGCGGCCCGATCCTCCGGCGCCGTCGTGGCGGGCAGGCCGACCTCGATGGTTCCGGGCCTGGGCAGCGCGCCACCCATCCGGCCGAGCCGCGGCTCCGTCTGGCCGAACTGCCCCGCGCCGATCACACCGACCTGAAGAGCCGCCTCGCGGTCCTCCCGGAAGAAATAGTTCAGCTCCGGTCCGGCGGCCTGGCGGCCGATTGGAAAGGGAACGCCGACCGCAAGCCCGGCCTCGCTCAACCCGGCGGCAAGGGAAGCGGCGCGCTGTGCGGCCTCGGCCGTGCCGCGAGGATAGGTGATCACCACCCGGATCATGGCGCCGGAGGGCAGCACGCCGGACCTGGCCCGCCTGGTCTCCGCGTCATCCTCCGAGGTTTCGGCCTCGGCCTGCTCCTGGGGCGCTGCCACAGTGGGTGGCTGTGCAGAGGCAGCCTCTCCAGTGAACTCGGAAGGGGCAGGCGTGGCGCTCGCCGTCATGGGCGGGGGGTCCGCGCGGCGCATTGCGGGCCGGTCTGGCCCCGGCACCCCGCGGGGACCCGGAAAGGCGAGCCAGACAAGCGCGGTACCGATGACGAGCACCGCAGCCGCCGCGGAGAGCAGGTGCCGCCCACGCCCGACGGGTGCCTCTGGCGGCGGCTCGGCCAGTTGGGCTTCGGATGGGATGGGTTGCGGGGCCGGATGACCGGCACGAGGTAAGGGAGCGGGATCCTCCCCCTCCTCTTCCTCGAAGAGGCTCGACAGGGAAGGATCGGCCGGTTCGCCCGCGCCTCCGGTGCGGAGCGTGGCGGCGTCCCGCACATGTTCCGGGCGCACCTCGCTCGACCCCGCCATATCAGCCACCAGGAAGCTGGTTCCGAGCAGCAGGTTCAGCCGGCCGGGGATACCGCCAGCCGCCTCGGTCAGTGCGGCAACCGTGCCGCTGGCCAGCCTGGTCCGGTCCAGACCGGCCCGTGCCAGGCGCATGGCGATATAGGCGGAAATATCCGACGGCCGGAGCATCCCGAGCCCCACCACATGGTGCGGCACCGGGGCCAGCCGGTTCGAAAGGCCCGGCGGGCCCACCAGAACGGTAAAGCCCGCCGCCCGCTGCGCCACCTGCCGCAGCGTCGTATCGTCCATCAGGTCCGCATCATCGACGAGCAGAACCTGCGGTGCGGTGTCCTTGTCCTGCCAGGCACCGCCCTCGACCCGCTCCACATGGAATACAGGCGAGCGGAGCGCCTCCTCGATGTCGCGCAGCAGCAGGCTCTTGCCGGTGCCGCTCGCGCCGATGAGCACCACAAGCTTCTCGCCGGCCGCGAAGGCCTCAAGAATGTCGCGCCGCGCCGCCGACCAGGCACTATGCGGCACCGGCGCCGCATCGACGCCGGCACGAGGAGTCGCGATCGGCTCATCAACCATGCTTCCTATGTGAACGAAGCGGGAGGCGCTCACAATGCCCTCGCGCATCTGGTGCGCCGCCATATCGGTGGACGACCTGGGGTGGCAGGCCGTTGGCGCCGGGAGGACGTGTTCGGCCCTGGCCTGCTATGCTGGGCCATGGACCGAATCCTGATCACCGGCGCCCGTGTTCTCCTGCCCGACGCTGCCTCGGCGCCGTACCAGGACATCCTGGTGGAGGACGGGCGTATTGCCGCCCTCCTACCGCCCGGCGCCGTCATAGAGAACGCGGCGCGGCACGACGCGGCCGGGCGCCTCGTCATCCCCGGGCTGGTGAACGGCCACACCCACGGGCATGGCGGCCTCTCCAAGGGCATGGGCGACAAATGGGACCTCGCGCTTTTGCTGACCCACGCCCCATGGATCGGAGGAGCGCGCGGACTGGAAGAGAAGCGGCTCGCCACCATGCTGACGGCCGTGGAGATGCTGCGGAAGGGCTGCACCGCCGGCTACGATCTGGCCTTCGAGTTCCCCGGCCCGACCGTGGAGGGGCTGGAAGCCATGGCCGATGCCTATCGCGCGGTCGGGCTGCGCGCCGTGCTGGCGCCAATGGTGGCGGACCTGACCTTCTTCCAGGCCACGCCCGGCCTGATCCAGGCCCTGCCGGAGGAGCACCAGGCACGGGCCGCCGGCATGTCGATGATGCGGGGCGAGGAGGTTCTGGAGGCAATTCATCACGCCGCGCGCGGCTGGCGCGGCGGCGATGTGCGGCTGGGCTGCGCGCCCACTATTCCCCTGCACTGCTCCGACGACTTCCTGGAGGGCTGCCGCGATCTGGCCGCCGAGCATGGGCTGCCCATGCAGACCCATGTGGCCGAGGCTCGCTATCAAGCCGGTGCCGGTGAAGTCCGTTATGGCTCCACGCTGCTCGCCCATATGGATCGGCTGGGCCTCGTGAATGAGCGTTTCAGCGTGGCCCATGGCGTCTGGCTGACCGAAGCCGATCTGGCGTTACTGGCCGAGCGCGGTGGTGGGCTTGCGCATAATCCGGGCTCGAACATGCGGCTCGCCTCCGGAATCGCGCCGACGCGGGCGGCGATCCGGGCCGGGGTGACGGTGGGGCTGGGCACGGATGGCTCCGGTTCCTCCGACAACCAGAACATGTTCGAGGCGATGCGGCTGGCCGCCTTCGCCTCCCGCCTCTGGGAAGGCGCGACGGAGGAGGACTGGCTCGGCACGGCCGAGACGGTGCGGCTGGCGACCGAGGGCTCGGCGAAGCTGCTCGGCTTCGAGGCCGGGGCGATCGCGCCGGGTAAGCTGGCCGATCTCGTCTTTCTCGACCTGTCGCATATCAATTGGGCACCCTTCAACGACGCGGCGAACCAGCTTGTTTGGACCGAGGATGGCTCGGCCGTGCGCGAGGTGATGGTGGGTGGCGCCTGGAAGCTGCGCGACGGGCGCGTGCTCGGCGTGGATGAGGCGAAGCTGGCCCGCGATGCGCAGGAGGCGGCGGACCGGCTGGCCGGGCTGAACGCCGGCATGCGGAGCTGGTGCGAGGCCATCGCGCCGCATGTGAGCTGCCACTGCCGCACTTTGGGATCGCGCTTCACCGCGGCGCGTCGCCTGCTGGCGCATTGAGGGAATTACTCGGATGCTTTTGAAGGACCGCGTGGCCGTCATCACCGGCCCCGCCAAGGGAATGGGCGCAGCCGCCACCTTGCTGCTGGCGGATCACGGGGCCGATCTGGCCCTGGTCGGGCGCGATACCGCCGCGATTGAGCCCGTGGCGGCCGAGGCGCGCGCAAAGGGCCGCCGGGCGGAGATCTATGGCTGCGACATCACCGATGCCGCCGCGGTCCAGTCCATGGCCGATGCCGTGCTGCGCGATTTCGGCCGCGCCGATGTGCTGGTGAATATCGCGGGCGGAACGGGCCCGCTCGGGAAGACCTTCTGGGAGACGACGCCGGAGGAGTTCCGGGAGATCCTGGACCTGAACGTCACCGGATGCTTCCTGACCATGCGGGCCTTCGCCCCGGCCATGATCGCCGCGAGATCGGGGAAGATCGTGAATGTCGGCGGCACCTTCGGCCTGCGCGGCAAGGCCGGGCGTGCTGCCTATTCCGCCAGCAAATGGGGGCTGCGCGGCATCACCAAATCGGCGGCGCTGGAGCTGGGGCCGCACAACATCAACGTGAACTGCGTCTGCCCCGGCATGATCGAGGGGCCGCGTTTCGAGAAGGTGCGCGGCGAGATGTCCCACCGGCTCGGCATTTCCATGGATGAGGCACGGGAGGAGTATTCGAAGGACTACGCGCTACGGAGGATCAGCACGGATCAGGATGTGGCGGGCGCGGTGCTCTTTCTGGCATCGGAGCTTTCGCGACAGGTGACGGGGCAGGACCTCGCGGTGGATGGGGGATGGGTGATCTGATGGACGGGATGGCTGATCTTCTCATCACCGGCGGCACGGTGGTGAACGAGACCGGGCGCTTCGCCGCCGATGTGGCGGTGAAGGACGGGGTGATCGTCTTCGTGGGCCATCCGGCCTTCGCGCCCAGAGCGCGCGAGGTGTTGGATGCGCGTGGGCGCCATGTGATCCCGGGCGCGATCGACACCCATGTCCATATCCGCGAACCCGGCATGACCCATAAGGAGAACTGGACCACCGGCACCCGCGCGGCGGCCGCGGGCGGCGTGACGACCATCTTCGATATGCCGAACACCGATCCGCCGACCTGGGACCTGGAGGCGCTGGCGATCAAGCGCGAGGCGGCGGAACGCCAGGCCCATGTGAATTTCGGCATCTACGGGCTGCTGGATGAGCGCAAGCTCGACAGCCTGGAGCCGCTGATGGATGCCGGGGTGATCGGCTTCAAGCTGTTCTACGGCAACACCACGGGCAACCTGCCGGCGCCCAATGACGGCGCGGTGCTGGAGGGCTTCGAGGTGCTGGCGCGGCGCGGCCATCGCTGCACCATCCATGCCGAGAACTCGCCCATGCTGTTCTGGCGTGAACGCCGGATGCAGGAGGCCGGGCGGACGGACGACTACGCCCATTGGTGCGCCCGCGCCGATATCGTGGCGCTGGAAAGCCTGAACCGCTGCATCATCCTGAGCGAGTGGACCGGCGCGCGCATCCATATCGCGCATGAGAGCACGGCGCGCTCTATCCCCTATATCAAGGCGGCCAAGGCGCGGGGCGTGCCGATCACGGTGGAAACCTGCCCGCAATATGTGATCCTGGCCGCGGAAGAGCTGACCGGCGAGGCCGCCCGGATCGGCCGCCTGAACCCGCCGATCCGCGAGGGCGCGCAGCGCGAGGGCATTCTTGCCGCACTGGCAGACGGGATCATCGACATCCTCGGTACGGACCATGCGCCCCATGCGGTTTCGGAGAAGCAGTCGCCCTCCATCTGGGGCAATGCCTGCGGCTTCCCGGGCGTCGAGACCTCCATGCGGCTGATGCTGACCCTGGTGCACCAGGGCAAGCTGACGCTGGAGCAATATGTGCGGATGGTGGGCGGTGCCCCGGCCCGCGCCTTTGGCCTCTATCCGCGCAAGGGTGTGATCCAGCCCGGCGCGGATGCCGATATCGCGGTGGTGGACCTCTCGAAGGAAGGGGAGATCCGTGGGGCCGAGCTGCAATCGGAGCGCAGCCGCTTCACCCCCTTCGAGGGGATGCGGACGGTCGGCGCGCCTATCGCGACGGTCGTGCGCGGCCGGGTGGTGATGCGGGATGGCGTGGTTGCGGATGCGGCCGGCTGGGGACGGATGGAACGGCCGGAGATGCCGCCCCCTGCCCCGCGCAACCTGGCGACAACCACAGACGCCATCCTGCGGCCGGGGGCCATGCCGATCGTGCCGCTCTGAATCCGTCGTCATCGGACTTTCAGTTCGAAATCGAAACACGCTATGGGGTCTGGCGAGAGGAGACACCCATGCCGCGGATTCCCATCCACTACGACAGCTTCCAGATCTCGAACGGGATGAAGGAACAGGCGCGGAAGGTGGTCGGGCGGGGCATGCACCACACGCTGAACCGCGATGCCGCCGATGCCGAGGTCTCGGCCCATGACCACCACATCGCCCGGCTCACCAATATGGATCCCGGCGACGTGGCGACCTTCCGCACCGTGGCTATCGAGTACCGCGTGGTCTTCGTGGTGCGCTGCCCGGGCATCAGCACACGGCGCTTTGCGAGCCTCGGCCTGGGCGTGAGGGGCAAGCCGGAGGAGGACAAGGAGGGCCTGAAGGTCGGCAACGACCTCGTGCGGCGGGGCAACGGCCAGCTCATCGTGGGCGATTACGACCTGATGTCGGTGTGGATCGCGGATGGTGGGCATTATGAGCGCCTGCCCTTCACGCGTAACGGCTCTGGCCCTTCCGCCCGCTGGACCAATCCGGAGGCGGAGCGCCTGTTCCAGCGGCTGAACGTCTCGCTCAACATTCCCGTCGAGCATGGCGCCAATGACGATTGGAACACCAAGGGCAACAGCGCCTACGAGATCATCCGCGGGAAGGCGGTGCAGGGCCATCGCAGCTATGTCGCCTTCACCGAGACCGGGGACTACCGCCTGCTGCAATCCCCGGCCGCGCTGAAGAACTTCTACGTCAACGTGCTGAAGGTGGCCTGGCCCTACGCGACCTGACGCTGGCCGGCTTCGGCCTGGGCCAAGGCACGCCACACCTTCTCCGGGGTTAGCGGCATGTCGAGATGCGTGGCCCCGACGGCATCGCAGACGGCCGAGACGATGGCGGGCGGCGCCCCGCAGGCGCCTCCCTCCCCTGCCCCTTTCACGCCCAGGTCGTTGGTCGGGGTGGGCACCACATTCAGCGCGAGTTCGAAGTCGCAGCCGTCACTGGCGCGCGGCATGCAGTAGTCCTGGAAGGTGCTGGTCAGGAACTGGCCGCTCTCCGGATCGTAGCGGGCCTCCTCCATCAGCGCCTGGCCGATGCCGGTCATGATGCCGCCATGCATCTGCCCATGAACCAGCAGCGGGTTGATGACATTGCCCACATCGTCCACGGCGGCGTAGCGGACCAGGGCCACCCGGCCGGTTTCCGGGTCCACCTCTACCTCCGCCACGTGGCAGCCATTGGGGAAGTTGCACTCCGTGTCACGGGTATAGGTCAGGGCCTCGTCGAGGCCAGGGGATTCGCCCTCGGGCAGCTGGGCCGGGTCGTGCGCGGCGGCGACCACGCGCGACCAGTCCAGGCCGAGATCGGTGCCGGCCACCCGGAAGCGCCCGTTTGATAGCTCCACATCCTCCGGTGCCGCCTCCAGCAGATGGGCCGCGATCCGGCGGGCCTTCTCCACCACGGCGTTGCTCGTCCGCAGCACGGCAACGCCGCCCATTTGCGAGGAGCGAGAGCCACCGGTGCCCTGGCCGGCCTGAACCTCGTCCGTGTCGCCCTGGATAAAGACGATATCTTTCAGCGGCAGCCCCAGGCGGTCCGCCACGATCTGGGCGAAGGCGGTTTCATGGCCCTGGCCATGGCTGAAGGTGCCCACCCGGATCTCGGCGCGGCCCTCCGGCGTGATCCGCAGCCTTGCCCATTCGCTGGGCATGCCTCCGGATGCCTCAATGAAATAGCCCAGGCCGATGCCGCGCAGCTTGCCGCGCGCCCTCGCCTCAGCCCGTCGGGCCGGGAAGCCCTCCCAGTCCGCCAGCTTCAGCGCCATGGCCTGGGTGCCCAGGAAGTCGCCGCTGTCGATGACATTCCCGACCGTATTGCGATAGGGCATCTGCTCGGGGCGGACATAGTTCCGCCGCCGGACCTCGTCGCGCCCGATTCCGAAGGCCAGCGCCGCCTGATCGAAGAGCCGCTCCATGATGTAGGCCGTCTCCGGCCGCCCTGCGCCGCGGAAGGCGTCCGTGGGCACGGTATTGGTGAAGACGCAGCGCACCTGGTTGTTGATGGCCTGCACGTCATAAACAGTGCCCATGACCCGCCCGCCGCCTGTGGTCGGAATACGCGGGCCCATGTCCTGCAGATAGGCGCCCATCCCCGCGATGGTGCGGATGCGCACGCCCAGCGCCTTCGCATCCGCATCCAGCGCCATCTCCGCATGGGTTACCTGATCCCGGCCATGCGGGTCGGCCTGGAAGGTCTCGGTGCGGCCCGCCAGCCATTTCACAGGCCGGCCAAGCCGCCTCGCGGCCCAGAGCA
Source organism: Roseomonas chloroacetimidivorans (assembly GCF_049629625.1). Lineage (NCBI taxonomy): Bacteria > Pseudomonadati > Pseudomonadota > Alphaproteobacteria > Acetobacterales > Roseomonadaceae > Roseomonas > Roseomonas chloroacetimidivorans. The sequence goes on from NZ_JBNBZS010000025.1 coordinate 38,637, forward strand.
CCATGGCGTTTTCCGGCACCAGCTTGCCCCGCAGGCCGAAGCCGCCGCCCACATCGGGGGAGATGACGCGCAGCTTCTCCGGTGGAATCTGCAGGGCATGCTTCGCCAGAGCGTCGCGGACGCGGTGCGCGCCCTGGCTCGGGCCGCGGAAGATGTAGCGCTCGGTGGCGGCATCCCATTCGCCCAGCGCGATGCGCGGCTCCATGGGGTTGCCGACCACCCGGTTGTTCACCAGGGAAATCGAGACCACCCGGTGTGCCCTCGCGAAGGCGGCCTCGGTCTCCTCGAAGCGGCCGCTGTCCCAGAGGACGGCGGTGTTGTCCGGGCGCTCCTCCCATATAACGGGGGCACCCGGCGCGGCCGCAGCCGCCGTATCCGTCACGGAGGGCAGCGGCTCATAGTCGATGGCCACCAGCTCGGCCGCGTCCGTGGCTTGCTGCCGGGTCTCGGCCACCACCAGCACCACGGGATCGCCGACATAGCGCACGCGCTCCGTCTGCAGGATCTCCCGTTTCGGATTGAAAAGCGGCGCGTCCCGGCCGGGCACGTCGAACAGGGCACCGAGCCGCCCCAGCCCGTCGTCGGCGGCGTCCTGGCCGGTCAGCACGGCAAGGACACCCGGCGCTGCCCTGGCCGCCTCCGTGTCAATGGACAGGATCCGCGCATGCGCATGCGGCGAGCGGAGGACGACCGCCTGCGCGCAGCCCGGCGGGTCCATGTCATCCGTGTACCGGCCGCGACCGGTCAGAAGACGCACATCCTCGCGTCGCCGGACAGGCTGCCCGATCCCGTATTTTTCCATCCGTCCCTCCGCTCTTCTCCCGGCACTATAGGCCAGGTTCGGCGGCGGAGTAGGCGGAGCGCGATCCGGATCAGGCAGCCCGCCCGCTCAGCGGGGGACCTCCTCCACCGAAATCCCGAAGGCAGCCACACCCTCGGAGAGATAGTCGCCAAAGAGCTCCATGTTGGTCAGGTATTCCGACGCGGTTCCGTCCGCGTTGCGCTCCTTGGCCAGGCGAAGAGCCTCATCCCACTCGGTGGCGTCGTAGTCCCCGCGGCCGATCCAGGTGAGCGCGATCAGGGCGGCCTGCTCGTCCTCGTTCAGCTCGTCGATCAGGCCTTTCAGCGTGTCGGCGAGCCCATCCGGATCCACCTCGTCGCCGACCTCCGGATCCTGCACCTCCTCATTGGTCGCTTCCTCTTCCAATTCACCAGCGCCACGGGCGGCATCAATGATGCCGGCGATGGTGGGAAGGCTGACGACGAGATCCACCTCGTCGTCGGGGTCGGGACGGTCGCTCATTTTAGCCGCCTCTCATGGGCCCGGCCTGGGCTCGGGTTGGGTTCATTCCACGGGCACCGCGGCCCGCCTCTGGCCGCGCCCCCCAGGGAAGGTGATCCGGCGGGCCAGAGTTGCGGGCCCCGCTGGAGAGAATGCGTGCCGTCCGGCGCCGGGTGGCCCGGCCCGGCCGGTTGGTCTTACTCCTCGGGTCGTTCGATCTGCCGTCGGCCACGGATCGGTGAGATGTCCACCGGGCCACCGAGATTCTGCCCGAGCTCAGATCGGTCTCCGGCCTGAAACTCGCCGGGGGAAACAGGCTCGGCCGCTGTCCCGGCTGCGGGATCCTCGCCCCGGTCAGGCCCGAGCCGTCCATGCGCCTGGCGCTTGGCCAGGGGACTGTCCTGGATGGGATCGATCCCCTTCTGGGATTCGCTGATATCCCGATCCGATCTGTCGTCCATGTCGGCGCCCCCCCGCTTTGCCGGGAAAAAACGCGGGCCTGGGCGGGCAGTTGCCCGCCCAGGCCGTTCCCGGTGGAAGGGCCGATCTTGTCAGCGACAGGCGCGGGACGCAGGCTCCGCCGCGGAATCAGCGGAGGAGCCAGGTCCATGACAGAGCGGTTTGCGGTGGTCACCGGTGCGGGCACGGGAATCGGGCGCGCGGCGGCGCAGGCGCTATTGGCCGACGGCTGGAGCGTGGCCGTGCTCGGCCGTCGCCTCGCGCCACTGGAGGAGACCATCGCCGGGCATGACAAGGCTATCGCCATCACGGCGGATGTGGGCGACCGCGCTCAGGTGCAGGCCGCCTTTGCCCAGGTGAAGGAGCGCTTCGGCCGGCTGGACCTGCTCTTCAACAATGCCGGCCGCGGCGCCCCGGCCGTGGATTTCGACGAGCTGCCCTATGAGGATTGGCGCGGCGTCGTGGCCGCCAACCTGGATGGCACCTTCTACTGCGCCCAGGAAGCCTATCGCATCATGAAGCACCAGAACCCGAAGGGCGGACGGATCATCAACAACGGCTCGATCAGCGCCCATGCGCCGCGCCCCGGCGCCGCCCCTTACACGGCCACCAAGCATGCCGTGACCGGGCTGACCAAGCAGATCATCCTGGATGGCCGCAAGCACGACATCACCGCAAGCCAGATCGACATCGGCAATGCCGCGACGCCCATGACGGAGCGGATGACCAAGGGCGTGATGCAGCCAGATGGCTCGATGATGGTGGAGCCGCGCATGGATGTGGCGCATGTCGGCCGGACAGTCGCGCATATGGCGTCGCTGCCACTGGATGCGAACATTCCCTTCATGACGATCATGGCCACGAAGATGCCCTTCCTCGGGCGCGGCTGAAAAAGTCGGAAAGGCGGCACGGAGCTGAGTGCGCCAGCCTTGTTGGCGCACCAGAGCTGCCGATACGAACAACAGGGGAAGCGGGGGATATCTCCCCCGCCTTCTTTCTAGCGCGCCCGCGCTATGCAGAACTCGACGATGCCCGCCAACGCCCGGCGCTCCGGCCCGTCCGGGAAGATCGCCAGGGCTTCCAGCGCGCGGTCGCCATAGTGGCGCGCCCGGTCGATCGTGGCGGCGAGGGTGCCGCGCGACTGCATCAGGGCGATGGCTTTCTCCAGATCACCCTCGGCCTGGTCCCGCTCCTCCAGAACGCGGCGCCAGAAGACCTGCTCCTCCGCGCTTGCGGAGTTGAAGGCGAGCAGCACTGGCAGGGTGATCTTTCCTTCCCGGAAGTCGTCGCCCACCGTCTTGCCCAGTGCCGCCTGGCTGGCGGAGTAGTCCAGCGCGTCGTCCACGAGCTGGAAGGCGATGCCCAGCGCGCGACCATATTCCCGCAGCGCATCGGCCTCGGCCTGTGGACGGTCGGCCACCACGGCGCCGACCTCGGTCGCAGCGGCAAAGAGGGCGGCGGTCTTACCCTCGATAACCTGCAGATACTGCTCTTCTGTGGTCGCGGTGTCGTTCTGCGTGACGAGTTGCAGCACCTCGCCTTCCGCAATGGTGGCGGAAGCGGTGGCGAGGATGTCGAGCACCCTCAGCGAACCGTCAGCCACCATGATCTGGAAGGCGCGGGCGAAAAGAAAATCACCGACCAGCACGCTGGGCTTGTTGCCAAAGACAGCATTGGCGCTTGGCGCGCCGCGGCGGAGCGCGCTCTCGTCCACTACGTCATCATGCAGCAGGGTCGCGGTGTGGATGAACTCCACGCAGGCGGCCAGCGCAACATGGCGTTCGCCCCTATGACCGCAGAGCCGGGCGGCGGCGAGGGTCAGCAATGGGCGGATGCGCTTGCCGCCGGCCGCGACGAGATGGGCGGCGAGCTGCGGGATCAGCGCGACCGGGCTCTGCATCCGCTCCACGATCAGGCGGTTGCAGGCTTCCAAATCCGTGCGGACGAGATCCGTGAGGGCTTCGAGCGCCTGCTCGGGATCGCGCGCGGAGGTGACGGGCGCGGTGGTGACGCTCACGCGGGCATTGACCTGTTCATGGGGGGCGGCACCATAACGGCGGGGTGGGCGCCCAGCAACCGGCGGCCCAGCACTCGAAACGGAGGCGCAGCGAAGCGCGCCCGGGGGTACCATGATCCGCGTGCTGTTATCCGAGGGCAATCCGGTACGCCTCGGCTTTCTTCAGGCCCTGCTCCGGGATGCCGGGCTGCGGCCGTTGTTGCTGGACAGCCATATCAGCGCCCTGGAGGGCCGGATCGGCGCCTTTCCGCAGCGCCTGGCCGTGCCAGAGGAGCAAGCCGCCGCGGCCGAATCACTGCTGCGCGAGGCCGGGGAATGGAGGACCTGACCGAAGGCCCCGTCCACGCCCTGCTGGGTGGAAAGCTGCGGCTGCGCCAACCCACGCAGGGGCTTCGGGCGGGGTTGGATGCGGTGATGCTCGCCGCTTCGGTGGAGGCGCGGCCGGGCGAGACGGTGCTGGATGCGGGCTGCGGTCCGGGAGGAGTGTTTCTTTGCCTGCTGGCCCGCTGCCCGGGCATCAGGATCGTGGCGGTGGAGCGTGATCCCGCGCTCGCCTCCCTCGCGCGGGAAAACGCGGCCCTGAATGGCTGGGCGGATCACGTGGAGGTGGTCGAGGGCGATGTTGCCGACCCAGCGCTCCGCGCGCAGCTTCCCCGCTGCGACCATGCGGTGAGTAACCCGCCTTATTGGTCGGGTGGGTCGGCGCCGCCCGAGAAGCTGCGTGCCGGGGCGACCCATGGCGGGGCGGTGGGCCTGGACCGCTGGACCTCGCTACTCGCCGCCGCGATTGGCCGCGGCGGCTGGGCGGGGTTGGTCCTTCCGGCTGCCCGGATGGACGACGGAATCACTGCCCTGCGTCGCGCAGGTCTGGGCGGGGTGACACTGATGCCCCTCTGGCCCCGTGCGGGACAGGCAGCCCGGCGCGTGCTGCTCCGTGCGCGCCACGCGCCCCGCGCGCCTGCCACCCTGCTGCCCGGCCTGGTGCTTCACGCCGGGCAAGGCTGGACCGAGAAGGCAGATGCAATCCTCCGCGGAGCCGCCCTCCCCTGGGAGCCAGTGAGCGCGGAGCTTCAGTTTGGCTCCTGACGCAAGGCTGCGTACGACTGCCCAGCCTGGGGGAACGGAGACAATCTTCTGTTCCCCAGCCCGCTCAGACCTCCTGATCGGGATGACGAAGGAGCCAGAGCCGCTCATGCGCGGCAACAAGACTTTCCATGTTCTTGCGGCGGTTCGGATCCGGGGTGGTCGTGCGACGTGTGATCATCATCTCCAGAATGCGGAGCATCTCCTCCGCCACTTCGAAATCGCCCTGATCGCAAGCGTGGTGAAATGCGATCAGGATCTTGTCCGTCAGCCGACGGGTTTGCCGGGGCGCGGCTGAAGAGCGCCCCGGTGGTTTTGAACCCTCTGGCTCATCCGCAGCCATGCCGCTCGCCACCTCCCAATCGAATCCCGATCCATGTCCGTCGGCGACATGAACTTCCTGAGCCGCGGGACTCCGGCGCGAGCATAACCACCGGCCGCAGGAACGTGAACGGGGCGCCGTTACAAAAACTCAACGCCAAGGACGGACCGAAGACGCACCATTCCGTACGGCCGACCAACAAAGTTTGGGCCGTTCAGAACCCTGTCGAGCAGCATGTTTCCTCACAAAGGAGTGAGGCTCGCGCGATACCCGCAGAGGGCATCGCGCGGTGTACCTCAGTGCCGTGGTGGCTCGCTCAGCATGATCTCGCCCTGCGGCTGCGGCGAACCGTTGAAAGCCTGATCCGCGAAGGCCTCCTCCCAGGTCCCCTGGGTCGAGGCGCGCGAATACTCGGTCGCCCGGTTCTCGAAGAAGTTCGTATGCTCGACCGCGTTCAGCATGTCATCGAGCCAGGGCAGCGGGTTCTTCTCGATGTGGTAGAGCGGCTCGAGGCCGAGCTGCTGTAGGCGGCGGTCCGCGATGAAGCGGATGTACTCCTTGGTCTGAGCCGCATCGAGGCCCTGCACGCCCCCCATGCTGAAGGCGAGGTCAATGAAGGCGTCCTCATGGTCTACGATGGTGGCGCAGATCAGATAGAGGTCGCGGCGCAGTTCCTCCGTCCAGATCTCCGGGTTCTCCTGCACGAAGGTGCGGAAAAGGCGGATGACGGACAGGCAGTGCAGCGTCTCGTCACGCACCGACCAGGAGACGATCTGGCCCATCCCCTTCATCTTGTTGTGGCGCGGGAAGTTCATGAGAATGGCGAAGGAGGCGAAGAGCTGCAGCCCCTCCGTGAACGCCCCGAAGGCGGCGAGCGTCTTTGCGATCTCGATCTTACTGTCGACCGAGAAATTCTGCATGTAATCGTACTTGTCCTTCATCTCCTTGTATTTGAGGAAGGCACTGTATTCCAGCTCCGGCATGCCGATCGTGTCGAGCAGGTGGCTGTAGGCCGCGATGTGGATCGTTTCGATATTCGAGAAGGCCGACAGCATCATGAGCACTTCCGTCGGCTTAAAGACGCGGGAGTAGTGCTTCATGTAGCAGTTGTTCACCTCGACATCCGCCTGGGTGAAGAAGCGGAAGATCTGGGTGAGCAGATTGCGCTCGCCGGGGGTGAGGTTCTTCTGCCAGTCCTTCACGTCATCCGCCATCGGAACTTCTTCCGGCAGCCAGTGAAGGCGTTGCTGCATCAGCCATGCGTCATAAGCCCAGGGATAGCGGAAGGGCTTGTAGACGGGATTGGCGGTCAGCAAGTCGAAATGCACAGGCAGTTCGTCGGGAGAGATGGCGCCGTCGGGCATGGCGGGAGTCCTGGGTGGGCTTGAGGCGTGGCTTGGACGTTCCGGCGGGCCTTCACCCGCCGGCTGGCACCTGCAGATTGCGGCCGGGCCGAAGGCCCGGTCGAATCACTGGCAGGCGAGGCATTCCTCATAATTCGTGCTGCTATCGGCCTGCGCGGCAACCATCGGCAGCGGGGCCGCGGCGTCATTCGCCGGAAGCCCGAGCTTGGGTTGCACCGCCACCTTCTCGCTGACCGTGTCGGCGCGCTGGATGGACAGGCTGCGGCAGTAGTAGAGCGACTTCACCCCCTTCTTCCAGGCCTGGTAGTGGATCTGGTGAAGGTCCCGCTTGTGAATATTGGCGGGCAGGAAGACGTTCAGGGACTGGCTCTGGCAAATATAGGGTGTGCGATCGGCCGCGTGCTCGATCACCCAGCGCTGGTCCAGCTCGAAGGCCGTCTTGAACACGTCCTTCTCCTGCTGCGTGAGGAAGTCGAGATGCTGCACGGACCCCTTGGTCACGGTGACCGAGGTCCAGGTCTCGTCGTCGTCGCGCCCGTGCTTCGCCAGCACCTTCTGAAGATGTGGGTTGCGGACGATGAAGGAGCCCGACAGCGTCTTGTGGTTATAGACATTGGCCGCGATCGGCTCGATCCCCGGGCTCGCGCCGCCGCAGATAATGCTGATGCTGGCCGTCGGTGCGATGGCTATCTTGTTCGAGAACCGCTCCATGATGCCGTATTCCGCAGCATCCGGGCAAGGCCCGCGCTCGGCGGCCAGCTCGCGGCTCGCCGCATCGGCCTGGGCGCGGATGTGCTTGAACATCCTCACGTTCCAGACCTTCGCAACCACGCTCTCGAACGGAACGTTTTGCGCCTGCAGGAAGGAGTGGAAGCCCATCACGCCGAGGCCGACGGAGCGCTCGCGCATCGCGCTGTACTTGGCCTTGGCCATGGTGTCGGGCGCAGTGTCGATGAAGGACTGCAGAACGTTGTCGAGGAAGCGCATCACATCCGCGATGAAGCGGGGCTCGTCCTTCCATTCGAACCACTTTTCCAGGTTCAGGGAGGAAAGGCAGCACACGGCGGTGCGCTGCTTGCCGTGATGGTCACGCCCGGTCGGCAGGGTGATCTCGGAGCAGAGATTTGAGGTCTTCACCTCCAACCCCGCCAACTTGTGGTGCTCCGGAATGGCCCGGTTCACGTGGTCGGAGAAGATCAGGTACGGCTCGCCCGTCTCGATCCGGGCGGTGAGGATGCGGATCCAGAGCGAGCGGGCCGAGACCTTGCGGATCAGCGCGCCATCCTTCGGGCTGGTGAAGGCCCATTCCTCATCGGCTTCGACCGCACGCATGAAAGCGTCGGAAATGAGGATGCCGTGGTGGAGGTTCAGGGCCTTGCGGTTTGGATCGCCGCCGGTGGGGCGGCGGATCTCGATGAATTCCTCCACCTCGGGATGGGAAATCGGCAGGTAGACGGCCGCGGAGCCTCGGCGGAGGGAACCCTGGGAAATGGCGAGGGTCAGGCTGTCCATGACGCGAATGAAGGGCACCACGCCGGAGGTCTTGCCATTCATCCCGACCTTCTCGCCGATCGAGCGGAGATTGCCCCAGTAGGAGCCGATACCGCCCCCCTTGGAGGCCAGGGCCACGTTCTCGTTCCAGAGGCCCACGATGGCGTCCAGGCTGTCATCCGCCTCGTTCAGGAAGCAGGAAATGGGAAGGCCACGCTTGGTGCCGCCATTGGACAACACAGGGGTGGCCGGCATGAACCAGAGCCTGGAGATGTAGTCGTAAATTCGCTGGGCATGCGCGGCGTCATCGCCATAGGCACTGGCGACACGCGCGAAGAGGTCCTGATAGGACTCGCCGGGCAGCAGATAGCGGTCGCTCAGCGTGTCCTTGCCGAACACGGTGAGCAGGGCGTCGCGCGAGCGGTCGACCTTCACCTGGCCATGGCCCTCGAGCTGAATGGCATCGAACATCGTAACAGAAACCCCTGAATTCCCCCGGGCCGGAGGATGCCTCTGGGACGTCGTCCGCACAAGATATCGCGCGGTGCCGGAGGAACGAGCCCCATATGTAGGGAGTTGCCGTGTTGTTCAGGACACGTCTGGGGCCGGTTTACCGACCCGATTCCACGACTCGCAGAATTTCAACGAGTCGCGGGTTTCAGCTCACCGTTTCACCGAACGGAAACATTTATGTGAACATAAACTGTCCCCGTGATCCCCGTACTCCACAGGGGATCTCACTGCGCGGGCATCGCTGCCCTGCGCTCTCACCGCAGCGGTGGCGCATATTGTAGGCCGCCTTTCGTCCAGAGCGCGTTGATGCCTCTCTGGATGCCCAGCGGCGTCATATTGCGATCCCAGACCTCCCCGAAGTTCCCGACCTGCCGTACGATCTGGGCGGCCCAGTCGTTGCTCATACCCATGGCCTGGCCGAGGTCGCCTACACGTCCCAGGAAGCGCTGGACGTCCGGGTTCGGGTTATTCGCGAAGCTGTCGATATTGCGGCTGTCGATCCCGAGCTCCTCGGCCGTGACCATGGCGAAATGCGCCCAGCGCGCCATGTCGAAGAAGCGCCAGTCGCCCTTACGCAAGGCCACGCCGAGTGGCTCCTTCGAGATGATCTCCGGCAGTACGAGGAAGCGCGTGGCGTTCTCGCCATGACTCGCTCTGTAGGCGGCAAGGGCCGAAGCGTCGGTCGAGTAGCTGTCGCACCGGCCCGATAGGAAGGCGCCGCGCAACTCCTCGATATTGTCCATAATTACCGGGGTGAAGCGCATGTTGTGCGTACGGAAATAGTCGGCGACGTTCAGCTCATTGGTGGTGCCGGGCAGGAGGCAGATGGTCGCGCCGTCCAGCTGCCGGGCCGAGGTGATGCCCGACTCGGTCTTCACCAAAAAGCCCTGGCCGTCGAAGACATTGATGCTGGCGAAGACGAGGCCGAGCGCCCCTTCCCGCGACATGCTCCAGGTCGTGACACGGGCGAGCACGTCGATCTCGCCGGACTGCAGCATTGTGAAGCGCTGCGCGGTACTGGCCGGCACGAAGCGCACCTTGCGAGCGTCACCCAGCACGGCCACCGCGATGGCGCGGCAGGAATCCACATCGATCCCGTGCCACTCCCCGCGGCTATCAGGCGTGCCGAAGCCAGCGGAATTGGGCGTCACGCCGCAGACCAACTGGCCGCGCGCCCGGATGGCCGCCACGGTGTCCGGCGCCGGCTGGGCCAGGGCTGGCAGCGAGAGAAGCGCCGCCACCCCGGCGGCAAGAACTGTCTTGAGCATGGTTGTTTCCCCCGAGGAACCGCCCCCGTTTGCGGGTGGCGGGTACCATCCTGGCCTGTCTCTCAGCGCCCTCCCAGGGGGGGTGGTCCTCAGGGCCGGGGACGGATCACTCCCACTCGATTGTTCAGATCCACGCTAACCATCTGAATTTTTTGATGAAAGATATTCTTCGTCCAAATGCCACAGGCTCAGGGCCCGTCAGAAGAAAACACCGCTGATATCATTAGGGATTTTGAGCGGCCCAGCGCGAGCTATCCATCGGCTGCTATCGGCTCTTGGCAGGTGATTCCAGGTCGGACATCCAAAACGCGAACGCGCCAAGAAGCACCGTCAGTTTCATCCAACGATACCCACGCGACCAGGCGCAGCCCAGGCTGCATCAGACATCCTCCAATTGCAGAGGATAAGCTTCCAAGAAGCCAAGTTGCGCCTGTCTTGAGTGCCTTGTCAGGATGACGATGACATAGACTCAGCGGCGGCCCGGTCCCGCCATGCCCAGACCGGGCTGCCGCGCAGGCCCCTGTCAAGCCTTGACCAGCTCGACGATCACCTTGCCGCGGGCTCCGCCCTCCCGAACAAGGGCATGCGCCGCTTCGGCCTCCTCAAAGGTAAAGCGACGTTCGTCCACGCAGGGCACAAGCTGGCCCAGCTCAACAAGACGCGCCGCCTCCGCAAGGATATGACCGTGCGCCTCACGTCCTTCCCCGCTCAAAAGGGGCAGGAGGGTGAAAACACCGCTATAGCTGGCGGCCTTGAATGACAGCGGCGCGAGCGAATGCGTGCTCCAACCCAGCGAGCTGGTCACATGCCCGAACCGCCGGACCGCCTGGAAGGCATCGTCCAGCGCGCCGACACAGTCATAGACAACATCGAAGCCCTTGCCGCCGGTCAGCTCGGCAACGTAGTCCACGACTGTTCTCGCCCTGTCGACAGGCGTCGCTCCGATCGATCGAAGATAGTCGGCGGCATCGGGTCGATCGAGCCCGAAGGTCGTTGCACCGCGCGCCCTGGCGATCTGCAGCGCGACATGACCGACGCCGCCAGCGGCACCGATAATCAGCACGGACTGCCCGGCGCCGACATTGACGCGATCAACCAGGCCTTCCCAGGCCGTGATCGCCACCAGCGGCAACGCGGCTGCCTGGCGCATGGAGAGGTTGGCTGGCTTCCTGGCTATGAGCCTCGCGTCGACCGCAGCATATTCGGCCAGCGAGCCTTGCACGCCGCCCACACCGCCGGTCATGCCATAGACTTCATCACCGATTCGGAACGCGCCGACTCCTTCGCCGACCTCGACGATCACGCCTGCCATATCGATGCCCAGAATGCCCGGCAGCGGATGCCTGGCATGGGCGGCAGTGCCAGCCCGGATCTTCGTATCAAGCGGGTTCACGCCACTCGCGTGAACCTTGACCAGAACCTCGCCAGCACCAGCCGCCGGCCGTTCGAGTTCCGAAGGCTGGAACGGTCCGTTCGCGGTCTCAACGATCAATGTTTTCATCTCAGCAGGCCTCCATCTTTCAGGTGGCCAAGATTGCCCTTTCCTTTCCGCATGGAAATTATAGATATTGTTTGCCAATCGTGCATTTTTGTTTGGCTGATTCTGATGAACTGGAGTGATCTCCGCATCTTCCTGGCTATCGCCCGCGAGGGAACGCTCGGCGGCGCGGCGCGCGCGATCGGACAGACGCAGCCCACCATGGGCCGCCGTTTGCGGGCACTTGAAGAGGCCATCGGCCACACACTCTTTCAGCGGACCGGCGACGGCTTCATCCTGACGGATGAAGGCCAGGCCGTTCTTGCCCATGCCGAGCGCATGGAAGAGGAGGCGATCGCGATGGAGCGCGAACTGGCCGGTTCGCAGGCAGCGCTCAGTGGCCTCCTACGGGTTTCCTGTTCCGACTGGTTTGGTGTGTTGATGCTCTCGCCGATCCTCGCGGAATTCGCCACGCTCCACCCAAAGGTTGTGGTGGAACTCCTGACCGACCCTCGGCTCTACAGCCTCCCGCGACGTGAGGCCGACCTGGTCTTCCGCATCAAGGCATTCGACGACCCTGAAGTCGTGTCGCGGCGACTGCTGCACCTGTCCTACGGCGTGTATGTCAAAGCCGGGTCACGTCATCCGGCCCGTGGCGATGGCGCGGGCGACCGTCTGGTCCTCATGGATACCGCGTTCGGCGGCATGCCGGACGTGGCCTGGATCGAGGCCAGGCTGCCCAAGGCGACGGTCATCAGCCGCAGCAACAATCGGGAGGTGCAGGCCCGTCTTTGCGCTGCGGGTGTCGGCATCGCGGTGCTGCCAAGACCGCTGGGCGACGGCACGCCCGGTCTCGAACTGGTCGACCTCGGGGAACCGCCTCCGGGCCGGGACACGTGGGTTGGCTATCATCGCGACATGCGCCGCATGCCACGCCTACGCGCCCTCCTGGACCTCGTCGTGGAGCGGCTTGGAGCCTGAGCAAGCCTGGCTTTGCCCTAAAGCCAGGGACATGTCGAAACGGCGAAGCGGAGATGAGGACGCGACCTCGGCGTGCGTAAAACTCGAGCGGAATGGCAAAGGCGCGACGGCGAAAATCGCCGCCAAACCCGCGCCATCGCCGCCGTTTCTCTCCGTCACTCCCACTCGATTGTTCGCCACCTAATAAGCCTCTGGTATTTCAGGTGAAAATATATTTTCTAATCAAAAATACCGTCGGCGGTATCGGCGAAAAGCTACGCTTTGGATTTTATTGACTTAATCAGACGCAGTGCGCGGCATGCACTTTTCGGCATGTATCGTCTTCTATCGCACCGAAAACGAGATTGTCTGACTCTGATCATGCATTCGAGAACAGGTCAAAAAATACCGTCTCGGGCGTAAAGCTCAACCTCTTTCCGGGGACGGCGTAAGCCCAGTGCTCCTCGACACGATCCTTGCGGCCTTTCAGCATCGATCTCGCGATGCCCGCTCGTGTTCGAGACTAGGGTCCAAACCCAATCATCCTCTTGAAAAATGGCTTGCCTATTGATTCAAGGGACCTCCCAGCAAAGGAGGTCGAGGATGTCGCGTTCGTTGTTTTGGTTGTCGGATGTGGCGTGGGCGGCGATCGAACCGCATCTGCCGAAAAACCAGCCTGGAGCGCGGCGTGTCGATGATCGGCGGGTGATCTCGGGGATCGTTCACATGCTCAAATGCGGCGGTCGCTGGCAGGACTGCCCGAGCGAGTATGGGCCTTCGACGACGGTTTACAACCGCTGGAACCGATGGAGCCATCGCGGCATCTGGACGCGCATCCTGGCGGCTTTGACCGAGGAAGGCTGGATCGCGGAGACCGCCCAGATCGACAGCAGCTACATCAAAGCCCACCGCTGTTCGGGTGGAGGAAAAGGGGGGCTCGAGCCAATGCCATTGGCATCTCGCGCGGCGGCCGCACGACGAAGATCCACGCGCTCGTCGATGTCCTCGGACGGCCACTCCGCCTCGCGCTAACGCCGGGCAACACATCGGACATCAGGGGCGCTGATCTGCTCGTCGGCGCGACTGCGGGTATGAAACGCCTCATCGCGGACCGCGGATATGACGCCAATCGGCTTCGCTCGAAGCTGCGCGATCAGGGCACGACCCCAATCATCCCCGGCAGGCGCAACAGGAAACGGCCTATCCAATACGACGAGCGCCGCTATCGGGACCGCTGGCTCGTCGAGGCCATGTTCTGCCGCCTCAAGGACTTCCGCCGCGTTGCGACCCGCTACGACAAGCTCGCACGCAACTACCAGTCCGCCGTCGCGCTCGCTGCTGCCATCGCCTTCTGGCTGTGAACGAGTCTCGACCCTAGTACCGCCCGCCGCGCGCTGTGACGAAACTATCTGGAAAGCGAGGTAATAGCATCCTCGATGGCCTTAAGAATATGTGCTCGATCGTCGCCGACCATTCCCTCGCTCGATGCACGCGCGAGCGCCTCCTTGTCCTCACGCCACTGCTCAAGAACTTCGACCTTCTCTTCAGTGGACAGGCTTTTGTCGAGCAGCACATCCTTTGGTGTCTCGTAATTTCCGAAATATGGCATGCTGGTTCTCCAACTGCAGGACTGCGTCCGCCCCTCCGGCAGCCCAGCGGCGTCACACGGAATACATGTAATAGGAGGGCGGCCAAACTTTCCAGATATCACTTGAGGACGGCGAAGTCGTTCTTGTCGACGCCGAGTAATAATCCGAGGGAGGCCCCCTGCTTCTCCCTCGTCAACATGCAGGAGGGCAAGGCGACGGGAATGCTGGTCGACGGGAAATGGCACGATGTCTGGTATGACACCGAGGCGACCGGCGGTCGCTTCGTCCGCAGCGACAGCCAGTTCCGCAACTGGATCACTCAGGATGGCTCCCCTGGTCCCAGCGGCGAAGGAGGCTTCAAGGCCGAGCTCGGCCGCTATCATCTCTATGTCAGCCTCGCCTGCCCTTGGGCGCACCGCACCCTCATCGTTCGCGCGCTCAAGGAGCTCGGGGACATGATCCCTGCATCATGTACTGCGAGCAACCGCTTGGACGACTACATAGACCTTGCAAGCACTCCCAATCCCATCCAGCAGGGGAACGCTAAGGCGCTATTCCAAGAGTTGGCGCGGCCCTCGAACGCCCCCAGAGGTAAGCGCCAGCCATGAGTCTCATGCCCGCCCTCTTCATCGGCCACGGAAGCCCGATGAATACGCTGGAACGAAACGGCTTCACGAACGCCTGGCGAGAAATTGGCCGTCGACTTCCCCGACCGCGCGCGATCCTGGCCGTGTCGGCGCACTGGTATTTCGGCGCCACCGCGGTGACGGCGATGGCCCGACCGCGCACGATCCATGACTTCTACGGCTTTCCAGAAGACCTGTTCGCCTTCGACTATCCTGCGCCCGGCGCGCCGGATGTGGCGCAGGAGGTGGCGGAGGTGGTCAAGCCTCTTTGGATCGGCCTCGACCGTGACCAGTGGGGGCTCGATCACGGCACGTGGAGCGTGCTGGCCCACCTTTATCCCGAGGCCGACGTTCCGGTGGTGCAACTGTCGATCAATGCACTAAAGCAGCTCGACTACCATCTTGATCTCGGCGCCCGGCTGGCGGCGCTGCGCGAGAGCGGCGTCCTGATCCTCAGCAGCGGCAACGTCGTCCACAATCTGCCACGCGTGCAGTGGGACAAGCCGGATGCCGTATTCGATTGGGCCGAACGATTCGATGAAGCGGCCCTGGCGCAGTTGTCGGACGATCCGTCGGCCATACTCAAGCTGGGCGAACATCCGGATTACACACGGGCCGTGCCGACCCCTGACCACTTCATTCCCCTGCTCTATCTCGCGGGCCTCGCAGCCGCGGCGAACGAACCCGCCGAGGCCGTGATTAGGGGCTATTCAATGGGGTCAATCTCCATGACCAGCTACGGGATGGGCATAGAGCCGCATCGCCTGAGCAACCCGGAGGGCGCCGCTGGCCTTCCTCCCGACGTTCCGCCTGATCAGACCAACACCTGAGCGGCGCGATCGGCCAAGCCAGAACCATTTCCGAAATCGCTGACCTTCCCGCATGGGACAAATGCACCGCTGGGAAGCCGTTATGCGTTACTCGGGATAGCAACGGCGACCAACGTCGAGCCCTGTACCCCAGGCTGCTTTATAGGCAGCGAAAGCCCCTCCAAAGCATTCCTGTGGCAATATCAGACCGTTACAATCACGCCATCAATGGATGAACGAGAAATTTTGAGAGCGTTCTGCGCTCGGAGCGAATACACAGCGGCGTCGCGGGAGGTCTTTGCTTTAGAGGATCCGACATAATCAGCGATTTGTGCTATCGACTCGGAGCTTCGCATGAGGCCGGTTGCCCCTGAGCTTGTCGAAGCGCACAGTCCAAGCTGAAGGGTTGCGTTCGGCTTCCCCGCAGGAGGATGCTCATGACCACATTCAAAGTTGGATATCTCGTCGGCAGCCTCGCTAGCGGCTCGATCAATCGCAAGCTGGCGAAGGCGCTCACCCGCCTTGCGCCTGAGGGTATGACCTTCCACGAGATCGGCTTTGGAAACCTGCCGCTCTACAGCTACGACTACGACGCCGATTACCCGGCGGAAGCGACGGCGTTCAAGACGGCGATCAAGGAGGCGGACGCCCTGCTGATCGTCACTCCCGAATACAATCGCTCTATCCCAGGCGCTCTGAAAAACGCCATCGACTGGGGCAGCCGGCCATGGGGCACGAACTCGTTCGCCCGCAAGCCTACGGCGGTGATCGGAACCTCACCCGGCGCCATCGGCACGGCAGTGGGCCAACAGCACCTGCGCAGCATCCTCGGGTTCCTGAACGCCCCGCAGATGAACACCGTCGAGGGCTATATCCAGTTCACGCCCGACCTGATCACCGAGAACGGCGAGGTCACCGTCAAGGCCACGGAAGAGTTCCTGCGGAGCTACATGACCGAGTTCCACGCCCATGTGACGCGGGTGCTAACCGTGTTGCCACGCGACGCGTGACCGGCGCCATCACGGGGATAGCCGAAACTCATCCATCATTGGCGCTGGCGGCGTCTGACGCTCAGGAAGGTCGAAGAATATCATGACTAAGACGGAGACAGGCTCGACCATGAGCACCGGCGCCCCGGCGCCGAGCGATCGCAACTCTCTAACGGTCGGTCCTGATGGTCCGATCCTGTTGCACGACGTGCACTTCCTGGAACAAATGGCGCATTTCAACCGCGAGAAAGTTCCGGAGCGCCAGCCCCACGCCAAAGGTGCCGGCGCCTTCGGCGTGTTCGAGACCACCGCGGATGTGTCGGCCTATACCAAGGCCGCCCTATTCCAGAAGGGCGCCTCGACCGAGATGCTGGCGCGATTCTCGACCGTCGCCGGCGAGATGGGCAGCCCCGACACCTGGCGCGACGTGCGCGGCTTCAGTCTCAAGTTCTACACCGACGAGGGCAACTACGACCTGGTCGGCAATAACACGCCGGTCTTCTTCGTACGCGACCCGATGAAGTTTCCGCACTTCATCCGCAGCCAGAAGCGGCTACCGGACTCGGGCCTGCGCGACAACCATATGCAGTGGGACTTCTGGACCAACAATCCCGAGAGCGCCCACCAGGTGACTTATCTGATGGGGGTGCGAGGGCTGCCGCGCACCTGGCGGCACATGAACGGCTACGGCTCGCACACCTACATGTGGGTCAACGCGGCCGGCGAGAAGTTCTGGGTCAAATATCACTTCCATACCCGGCAGGGCATGGCCTTCTTCAGCAATGAGGAGGCTTCGGCCATGTCGGGCGCGGACGCCGACTTCCACCGCCGCGACCTGTTCGACGCCATCAAGCGTGGTGAACATCCGGTTTGGGACCTGTCGGTCCAGGTCATGCCCTATGCCGAGGCGGCGACCTACCGTTTCAATCCGTTCGATCTGACCAAGGTCTGGCCGCACGCCGACTATCCGCTAATCCCGGTCGGGACGATGACGTTGAAACGCAATCCTGAGAACTTCTTCGCCCAGATCGAGCAGGCGGCTTTCTCGCCGGGCAACACAGTCCCAGGCGTCGGACTGTCGCCCGACAAGATGCTGCTGGGCCGGGCCTTCGCTTACAATGACGCCCAGCGGAACCGCATCGGGACCAATTTCCATCAGCTGCCGGTCAACCAGCCCAAGGTTCCGGTTAACACCTATATGTTCGACGGCCAGATGGCCTACCACCACTCGGGCGCCGCCCCGGTCTATGTGCCCAACAGCGGCGGCCGGCCGTGGGCTGACGAGACCGGCGTGATGGACGACGGCTGGGAGGCCGATGGTTCGATGGTGCGCAGCGCCTACACTCTGCGGGCCGAGGACGATGATTTTGGCCAGCCTGGGAGCTTGGTGCGCGAGGTGTTCAACGACGCCGAGCGCCAGGCGCTCGTCGATCAGGTGGCGGGAAGCCTTCTCGGCGGCGTGCGCGAACCAGTGCTCGGTCGCGCCCTCGCCTACTGGAAGAGTATTGATTCCGCGGTCGGCCAGCGCATCGAAGACAAGGTCGTGGCGGGCGCCGCCCCGCGACCCGCCGAAGGCATGGGTGAGGGATAGATCCGCGGCGAGCGCCGGACGCGCCAGAGGCGGAGGTCCGGCATCTCCGCCGTCACCAGTCGACAGCCAGGGTCCGGAATCGTTGCGCCAGGAAATCGATGAACGCGCGCGTCTTGGCGGCGGGCTTGCGGCCGGCGTGTGTGATGGCGTGGATGCCGCCGAGCTCCATCAGAGGTGCGTCGAGCGAAATCTCGACCAACCGGCCCTCGGCGAGGGCGCTGGCGGTGAGAAAACGCGGCCCGTAGATCAGGCCCTGTCCCGCAAGGGCCGCCTGGACCAGCGCCTCCCCGTTGTTGGCGTGGAGTGATCCGCGAACGGGTTGTTTTAGAGCACCATCCGCGCCGAACCCCCAGTGCGTCGTGCCGACGAGCGAGGACAAGGTGTAGCCGAGGCAGTCATGCGCCGCGAGATCGCTGATCGATCGCGGTGTGCCCCGCTCGGCCAGATAGGCCGGGGAGGCGCAGATGTTCAAACGGACGTCCGCCAGCTTGCGCGCCACCAGGCTGCTGTCGGCTAGTTTGCCGATACGGATGGCGGCGTCCCACCGCTCCTCCAGCAGATCGACAAGCCGATCGTTGAGGCCCAGCTCCACCGTGACCGCCGGGTGGAGGCGGTGGAACTCCGCGATCAGTTCGCCCAGGTGCGCAACGCCGAAGGCCGCCGGCGCGCTGACCCGCAGCAGACCCTCCACGGCGAGTGTGCGCGCCGAGACCTCCGCCTCGGCTTCCCGCAGGTCGGCCAGGATCTGCTCGGCTTTCTCCAGATAGGTTTCCCCCGCTTCCGTCAGCGACAGGCGACGGGTTGTGCGGTTGACCAGCGTCGCGCCCAGCCGCGCCTCGAGCGCGCTGAGATGGCGCGCGGCCATGGCCGGCGACATGCCGAGATCGCGCGCGGCGGCGGACAGGCCGCCCAAGGCGATGGCCCGTGTAAAGACCTCGATGCCGGTCAGGCGATCCGCCATGGCTTCCTACTCCACGTATAAAGTTATTCTCTCAAACAAGGGATTATCGCGCAAGGGTGGGAGGTGCATGGTCGCTTTCGAAAGGAGACGCCATGACCCGCCAACCCACCTTCTTCATCCCCCACGGGGGCGGCCCCTGCTTCTTCATGGACGACCCGCGCGGCGTCTGGACCGGCATGGAAGCCTTCCTGCGATCCCTGCCCGAACGCCTGCCCGAGACCCCGACCGCCATTCTGGTGGTGTCGGGTCACTGGGAGACGGACGGCTTCGCCCTGACCGGCGCCGAAAAGCCCGGCCTGATCTACGACTACAACGGCTTCCCGGCGCACACCTATCAGCTACGCTTCGACGCGCCCGGCGCTCCGGACCTTGCCCGCGATGCCGCGGCCCTCCTCAAAGGCGCTGGCATGAAGGCCAGGGTCGATCCCGATCGCGGCCTGGATCACGGCGTCTTCGTGCCGCTCAAGGTGGCTTTCCCCGACGCCGATATTCCGGTCGTCGAGATGTCGGTCGATCGCAATCTGGAACCCGCGCTTCATCTGGCCGCCGGCCGGGCCCTGGCCCCGTTGCGCGACAAGGGGGTGGTGATCGTCGCCTCAGGCATGAGCTTCCACAACATGCGCGGCTACGGCGACCTCCGCTTCACCGAACCCTCGCGGGCCTTCGACCAGTGGCTGACCGATGCTGTCCAGTCCCCGGCCGCGGCTCGCGCCGCCGCCCTCGAAAGCTGGGCGGAAGCGCCCGCCGGACGCCTGTCCCATCCCCAGGAGGAGCACCTGCTGCCGCTCATGGTGGCCGCCGGCGCCTCCGACGGCCCGGGGCAACGCGTCTACGCCGAGCTGGTGATGCAGACCGCCATCTCCGGCTTCCAATTCAACTGATCATTTTTCAAAGGAGACTGACCATGACCATCGCCATCACCGGCGCCACCGGCCAACTGGGCCGCCTGATCGTCGAAAAGCTGACTTCGAAAGTTCCCGCCGACTCCGTCGTCGCACTCGTGAGGTCGCCGGATAAGGCCGTCGACCTCGGCGTCGCGACGCGGCCGTTCGACTATGCGAGGCCTGAAACGCTCACCCCGGCGCTGAAAGGCGTCGACACCCTGATGCTGGTTTCGTCCAGCGAGGTCGGCCAGCGCGCCGTCCAGCACCGCAACGTCATCGAGGCCGCGAAGGCCGCCGGCGTCGGCCGCATCGTCTACACCAGCCTGCTGAACGCTGACACGACGCCGCTCGACTTGGCGGAGGAACACCGCGTCACCGAGGCCGACCTCAAGGCCTCGGGCGTGCCCTACACCATTCTTCGCAACGGCTGGTATGCCGAGAACTACACCGGCTCGATCAGCGGCGCCCTGGCCGGCGGCGCCTTCATCGGCAGCGCGGGCGAGGGCAGGATTTCGGCCGCCCCGCGCGCCGACTTCGCCGAGGCGGCCGTCGCGGTGCTGACCAGCGAGGGCCACGGGGGGCGGACCTACGAGCTGGCCGGCGACGAGGCCTTCACCCTGTCGGACCTGGCCGCCGAGATCAGCCGCCAGAGCGGCCGGGACATTCCCTATCGGGACCTGCCCGCCGCCGACTACGCCGCGGCCCTGACTGGCTTCGGCCTGCCGGAAGGGCTCGGCAAGGCGATCGCCGGCTGGGATGTCGACGCCTCGCGCGACGCCCTATTCGACGACCGGCGCGTGCTCTCGCAACTGATCGGCCGCCCGACCACCCCGCTCTCCGCTTCGGTCGCCGCCGCGCTGAAGTAACCCGCTCCGGCGCGCGCAGAGCTCCGCCGCGCGCCTGTTCCAGACAGGATCAAGAACCATGTTTAGCCAACGCCTCTCCCCCTACGCCCCCCACATGCTGGGCGTCCTCCGCATCATGACCGGACTGCTGTTCCTCGCCCACGGAACGCAGAAATTCCTTTCCTTCCCCGCCGGCGACATGGCCGGAACGGGGTGGGCGTTCGCCCATCCGGCGGCCATCGCCGGCGTGATCGAATTAGTCACCGGCGCGCTCATCGCCTTGGGCCTGTTCACCCGTCCGGCAGCCTTCCTGGCTTCAGGGACGATGGCCTTCGCCTATTTCATAGCCCACGCGTCTCAGAACGTCTGGCCTGTGAACAACGGCGGGGACGCGGCCATCCTCTACGCCTTCGTCTTCCTCTATCTGGTCTTCGCCGGACCGGGCGCTTTCAGCCTTGACGGCCGTCTGCGCAAATAGTGGACGCCCTACAGAACGGACCAAAACCCCCGTCGCCTCGCCCGGCGGCGGGGGTTTAATCGTAAGCCCAGCACCGGTCGGCATGCGCGGCAGCGCCTCGCAGGCGACCCTTGCTGTACATGAGTAAGCGTGGGCATTCACTTCGACTGTAAAGTGAGGCAGCCACTCTGTGCCAGAGGCAGCCGAGCGGCCGGATCGAAAGTCCTAGCTGGGTGTTGGAGTCCTACGCGGTGCGCGCGCTTTCGTCGGTCGAGCGGATACTTGTTCAGCGGCTGGCATGATCTTCACCGATGGAGCACGGATATGAGCAAAGCGGCCGGAAAAGTGGCTTTCATCACGGGCGCTGGCCAGGGTATCGGTGAAGCGATCGCGCTGCGCCTGGCAGAGGACGGCTTCGCCGTCGGATGCGCCGACCTCAGGATGGACACGGCGAAGGCGGTCGCCGACAGGATCGAGACCGACGGCGGCAGGGCATTCGCGGTTGAGGTTGATGTCGCCGATCGCGACTCGGTGTTCGCGGCGGTCGAGAAGACCGCAAAGGCGCTCGGCGGTCTCGATGTCGTAATCAACAATGCCGGCATTGGTCCCACGACCCCAATCGAAGAGATCACGCCGGAGATCTATCGCCGGACGTTCGACATCAATGTGGGCGGCGTGCTCTGGGGGATCCAGGCCGCCGTCAAGACCTTCAAGGCGTTGGGCCATGGCGGCAAGATCATCAACGCCGCCTCTCAGGCGGGCCATGTCGGCAACCCTGACCTGGCGGTCTATTCGGGATCTAAGTTCGCGGTGCGCGGCATCACTCAGACCGCCGCGCGCGACCTGGCTGCGCTTGGGATCACTGTGAACGCCTACTGCCCCGGGATCGTCAACACACCGATGATGCAGAAGATCGCCCAGGACGTCGCGGACAATGCGGGCGAGTCGTTCGAGTGGGGAATGGCGAGTTTTACCAAAAACATCGCCCTCGGCCGCATGTCGGAAGCGAGCGATGTCGCCGCGCTAGTATCGTATCTGGCGGGGCCGGATTCAGACTACATGACCGGGCAGTCGATCCTGATCGATGGCGGCATGGTGTTCAAGTAGAGCCCGGGCCGGGTTCTGCAGCCCTGTTCAGCCCATGGCCTCTTTCGCGCTGGCCGTGAGCTGCTGCATCAGCCGCTTGAATGGGAAGGGACCGTGGCTGATCCGGGCGACGCCCACGTTCGCCCATTCGTGCTTGGACGGTGCGTCAGGAAACGCGATCAGATTGAGCGGGAGCGGCACCTCGCGCACGACGCGCTCGACTTGACGGGGATCGGAGAGGCGCGGAACGAAGAACCCGCTCGCGCCGGCGTCAGCGAACGCCTTCCCCCGCGCGATCGCCGCCTCGACCAGAGCGTCATCATGGACCTTCGTCTTGATGAACAGATCGGTTCGGGCGTTGATGTAAAAGTCGTCGCCGACCGCTTGGCGCATCGCCGCGATGCGTCGGACCTGTAGCTCCAGTGGGTGGATTCCTTCGCCTCCAACCACCTGATCCTCAAGGTTGCAGCCGACCGCGCCTGTCTCCTTAAGGCCGGCGACATTGGCAGCGCCTTCTTCGGGGTCGGTCGCATAGGCGCCTTCGAAATCGACCGTAAGCGGCAAGTGCGTCGCGGCGATGATCCGGCGGGCATTTTCGAACACATAGGGAAGCGGCACCTTCTGCCCATCCCCGAAACCGCTTGCGTCTCCGACCGGATGGCTGCCGGTGGCAAGCGCCTTCGCTCCCGCCTCAGCCACAGCCAAGGCGCTGCCTGGATCCCAGATGTTGTAAAGGACAAGTGGGTCGCCCGGCACGTGCAAAGCGGCGAAGAGGTCGAAAGTTGAGGTCATGACGAAGGCCTACCACATCGCAGGCAGTCGCCGAAGTGCCCCGACGCCTTTAACGTCCGGGCTGACGCGAATGGTGCTCTGCGACTTCGCGGGTCGGGGGAAGAGCTTGAGAAGGAGGCGCGCTCGGACATCCCGTTGCTACCGGGTGAGGCATCGTCTTGAGTTTCTCATCGTCATCAGAGAGATTGACGCGGCCCTTCCCGATTAAGCCCTGTGTTAGCACGCACTCTGGCAAGTATTCATGCTAGGGGTCTTCTCCCGTAGTCCGGTTTATCGGGCGCTAGCGGCGCCGATCAGGCAATCGCCGCCGCGGCGCGTGCGACAGGCGAATAGCCCGGCGATGGAACTGTGATTGGGCGACGGAGGTGGCGTCGCCCGGCAGGAAGGATGTCGGCTAATGGAAAGACCTCAATCGGTGCCACCCCACAATCATCGGACGCCTCATGCGCGTGGTCCCGCTGACACGCTCCGGGAGGGTATGGTGCAGGATCCTGTATGCGGGATGGCGGTCGATCCGCACTCGACCTCGCATCGGGCGGAACATGCCGGACGTCCATACTATTTCTGTTCGGCCGGCTGCCGAGCGAGGTTCGTCGCCGATCCCGACAGGTTCATCGAGGGCGACGATCACGGCGCGGCAGCATCCCATCCGGACGCCATATACACCTGCCCGATGCACCCGCAGATCCGGCAGAAAGGGCCGGGGCCCTGCCCGATCTGCGGCATGGCGCTGGAGCCGGAGTTGGTCACCGCCGAAGCCCAGCCCAACCCCGAGCTGCAGGATTTCACACGCCGTTTCTGGGTGGGCCTGGCACTCACCCTGCCCGTCTTCATCCTGGAAATGGGCGGCCATCTGACGGGCGTCACGTTCGGTCTCAGCGGCCGGACATCAGGCTGGATTCAGTTCGCCTTGGCGACACCCGTGGTCCTATGGTCGGGATGGCCATTCTTCGAGCGCGGCTGGCGCTCGCTCGTCACCCGCCAGCTCAACATGTTCACTCTGATCGCGATGGGGATTGGCGTCGCCTGGGCTTACAGCGTGGTGGCCGTGCTCGCGCCGGCGCTATTCCCGCCGGCCTTCCTGCAGCATGACGGCTCGGCCCCTGTCTATTTCGAGGCGGCCGCCGTCATCACCGTGCTGGTGCTGCTGGGCCAGTTGCTCGAACTGCGCGCCCGCGAACAGACCTCCGGCGCGATCCGCGCGTTGCTCGACCTTGCGCCAAAAACCGCCCGCCGCGTCCGCACCGACGGCGTCGATGAAGAGGTGACGTTGGACGAGATCGCCGTTGGCGATCAGTTGCGGGTGCGCCCCGGCGAGAAGGTGCCCGTAGACGGCCAGATTCTTGATGGCCGGGTGTCGATCGACGAATCCATGGTCACCGGCGAGTCCATGCCTGTGACCCGCGAGGCTGGGGACAAGGTAGTCGGCGGCGCGATCAACAAGACCGGTTCGTTCCTCATGCGCGCCGACAAGGTGGGCGCCGACACCCTCCTCTCCCAGATCGTGCAGATGGTCGCCCAGGCTCAACGCAGCCGCGCGCCGATCCAGCGCATGGCGGACCAGGTGTCCGGCTGGTTCGTACCGGCCGTGATCCTTGTGGCCGCGATAGCCTTCGCCGTCTGGATGATGGTGGGTCCGCAACCGCGCGTGTCCTTCGCCCTCGTGGCGGCCGTGTCTGTCCTGATCATCGCCTGCCCCTGCGCGCTGGGGCTGGCGACACCGATCTCGATCATGGTCGGGGTAGGACGGGGCGCACGCGCCGGCGTGCTGATCAAGAATGCCGAGGCGCTGGAACGCTTCGAGAAGATCGACACCCTGGTGATCGACAAGACCGGGACCCTGACCGAGGGCCGGCCTGCGGTCACGGCGATCAGGACGGTGAATGCGATCGAAGAGGGTGAGCTGCTGCGCCTGGCGGCCAGCCTCGAGCGGGCCAGCGAGCATCCCTTGGCGGACGCCATCGTCCGCGCCGCGACCGAGCGCGGCATGGTCCTCGCACAACCCAGCGGATTTGATTCTCCCGTCGGCAAGGGCGTCCTCGGGATGGTCGAGGACAAGCGTCTGGCGATCGGATCGGGTCGATTTCTGGCCGAGCAGGGCGTGGCGACGACCGAGCTCGCGGCGGAAGCCGACGCCTTGCGCGCGGACGGCGCGACCGCGATCTTTGTCGCCGTTGACGGAGGCCTCGCCGGCATCTTCGCCATCGCCGACCCGATCAAGGCGACCAGCGCGCAGGCGGTGCACGACCTGCAAGCCGACGGAGTCCGGCTGGTGATGCTGACGGGCGACAACCTCACCACGGCCCAGGCCGTCGCGCGCAAGCTGGGGATCAAAGAAGTGGCCGCGGATGTCCTGCCGCAGGACAAGGCGGCCGTAGTGCAAAGCTATCGCGCCCAAGGGCGTGTCGTGGCGATGGCCGGCGATGGCGTAAATGACGCGCCTGCGCTCGCTGCCGCCGAGGTCGGGATCGCCATGGGAGCCGGATCGGACGTCGCCATCGAGAGCGCCGGCGTCACCCTCCTGAAAGGAGATCTGCAGGGCCTGGTCAAGGCGCGCCGCCTATCCCGGGCGGTGATGCGCAACATCCGCCAGAACCTCTTTTTCGCCTTCGTCTATAACGCCGCTGGCGTGCCGATCGCCGCCGGATTGCTCTACCCGATGTTTGGTTGGCTGCTCTCTCCGGCCGTCGCCGCGGCGGCCATGGCGCTGTCCTCAGTGAGCGTCATCGGCAACGCCCTGCGACTGCGCCTGATCACCATCTAAGATCTCGCCTGCCCTCGCCGCCTTCAAGCTTCCCCCGTCCCTTTCGGGACTCGGCGCGGCCTTCGGCCTCAAACCGGGCGCCGGCCTCGGGTCCAAGATCTCGAATTTGGGAGGCGTTGTGAGTACAGGCTCGCTTGCTAACGTAGCGAAGGCTTCACGCACCGGTTAACCCCCACCCATTTAGCCTTCGCTGAGCCGAGGTCGACGTCCAATGTCCATTCAGCGCCTACGCAACATCGTGAACCTGGCAGTGCCGACACTTTTCCGCCAGATCGCGGGCGGGCGCGTGACCTGCGAGAGCGAAGCCACCTTGCAGCTCCATCTCGGACGGATCATCGCGACCGCCGCCGATCTTGAGATCATGAGCGAGCGCGAGACCTTTTCCGTCGAGCTGGAAAAGCCCCTTCGCGGCGCGGGCGGGAAGCGCGGCCGCATCGATGTCTGGTTCCGCCTCACCGACGATGATGGCCGTGAATGGCGCTGCGCGATCGAGCTCAAGTTCTTCAAGCGCGAAAATCATCGCGAGCCCAACAACCGCTATGACGTCTTCAAGGACATGGCCCGCCTGGAGAGCTGCGGCGACGTTGCCGACGTCGGCTTCATGCTGGTGGCCACCGATCACCAGCACTATGTCCGCCAGGACGCCTACTCAGACGCCACGAGCGATTTCGATATCCGCCATGGCGCCTCATACGCGGGCGGCACGCTCCTGACGTACAAGACCGGGGGCTACGGTGAGCCCATCACCTTGGCTCGGGACTACAAGTTCAGTTGGGCCGAGGGGACCACGTCCCTCCACTACATCCTGGTCGAAGTGTCCCCGACGCCTCCGGGCGCCTGAGCAGTCGATCCCGCCTGTGCGCTCTTAACCGGCCCGTGAGAGAACCTTGAGTATGAAGCGGCATGGTTGACGCGATTCCCCCTGAGATCCTGACCGAGATCAAGCGTGTCGCGAGCGTCGAGTGGCCCGGCGACCGGGACATGCAGAACTACACGATCGAGGCGGAAACCACGGCCTACCGCGCGCTCGAAGCGCTCGACTTCGGAGCCGCGCTTGAGCACAAGCCCGCGATCCTCAAAGAGGCCCGGGAGTTCCACGAAACCTGGGAAGACATCTTCAGCTTCGTCTCTGATGAGGTCGATGCCTTCAACGCCTTGGCGGCCCTGGCTCCAGAGGATGTCCCGGCCGATTTCGTGGCCGAGCACAAGCGCAAGGCCGGCGCCGAGCACGACTGGTTCGCGTCTCAACTCGAGGAGGTCCAACAGGCGATCGAGGGCTATCGCTATGTCCAGCGCACCCGCGCCAAGGTCGGTCCGATCCGCGACCTCCTGGTGCGGATGGAGGCGATCATCGGCTCCGAATGCTACAATGCCAACATCCAGAACTACAGCGCCTGGGGTGTCTGGGAGGGCGAAGGCCGGTCGTTCCGCTACCCGGTCACGTACATCCGCAATGGCCAGGAGGAGAAACGCAAGGCTCGGGTCGATGACCTCGAACCTGAAGCGCTGATCACCGGCCACTATAAGTTCGGCGCCAACGAGCTGAGCATCCACCGCGCGCTCGTCCGCATCGTCGATATGCTGGAGGCCGACTACGGCCTGAAAATTCCGCGTGAGGAGCCTTGATGACCGCAGGAAGCCGCATCCTCGGCCTGCCGTTCCTGGTGTTTGGGGCCCTCATCCTGTCTCTGACGGCGACCCCAGCGCGCGCGGACCCGTGTGAAGGGCGCCTCCCCTCGCGAGCTGGCGAGCCGTTCAGCGGCACAGTGCGCTACGTCGGCGATGGCGATGGCCTATGCGTCGGCCGCTCCGGTGATCCCGACACCTGGATCGAGGTGCGCCTGGCCGACTTCGACGCCCCCGAACTCAACGCGCCGGACGGACGCCGGTCCAAGGCGCTGCTGGAGCAGGTCGCCATGGGACAGCCCGTGACCTGCGAAGCGCAGCGCGGCCGCAGCGGCCGGGTCATTGTCTACGATCGCGTCATCGCCGTCTGCCGGGTCCGAGGCCGCCCCATCGGAGACCTCCTTCGCGCGCTTCGCGCGCCAGAGGGCGGAAACTGACGCTCAGGTGAGCGCAGCGGACAAGCTCGGGAATACGAAGCGCAAGAGCGCCCGCATCTCCTCCGAGATGTCGTAAGCCGGATCGCCTGTCCGCACCCCGTCGCGATGCCCAGCCGCCTTGCGAGTCCAACGCCCCTGCCGATCCTGATCCTTGAGCACGCCCTGGTGGCCGACCGACCGCAGGGCATGGCCGAACGGCACCAGCGCCTCGGGAAAATTATCGGCGAGGTGATGGGCGACCTGGATCAGCTTGTCGAAGCCGTAACCGACCGGCCGGCCAGCCAGGGCGCTGGCGACGCCGCAGGCGATATTGCGGAACCGCTGGTCGATCTCGTACTCACCGGGAAGCATCAGATCGCGCGCTTCATACTGCGCCTTCAGCGCCTGCCATGCCGCCGAACGCGCCTTCCAGTCGCCGTCGGCGGCGCGCCCGGTGGCGATGGCGAGCAGGCTGTCGCGTAGTCGTTGATCCGCCGCCTCGCGTGCGGCGGCGAGCGCCTGGTTCCGTTCCGCGATGAGCCGGCGCTCCTCGCCTTCGCTATCGAAGGCGAAGACGCGCTGACCCTGCAGATCGATCGTGAGATCGTCCCAGGCGACCAGCTCGCTCTCCCAGACCGATCCGAGGCCGCCCGCCTCCACCACCGGCCGCCGGAACGCGCAGCGCAGCATCAACCGCCCTGCCGCTTCCGAGGCTTCTGCGCTCTCCCGGTCGACGACGAGGACATTGGCGTTGTTGTTGAACAACAGGTCGTCGATCGTCAGTTGCCGATAGGCCGGATCGAAGTGCGGCAGCACCCAGACGAGCAGTCCGCCTTCGGCGCGGTAGAAGGTCTTGCGTCCGATAACGACGTCGAGAAACGTCGTGGTGAGCTGCGCTTCAAATGCGATCCGCAGACCATCCAGCCTCGCTTGGATATCCGGCCGCCTGAGCGAGGTGGGATCGCGCTGACCGCGCCAGACCTTTTCTGCCAGA
This sequence comes from Roseomonas chloroacetimidivorans, assembly GCF_049629625.1. Lineage (NCBI taxonomy): Bacteria > Pseudomonadati > Pseudomonadota > Alphaproteobacteria > Acetobacterales > Roseomonadaceae > Roseomonas > Roseomonas chloroacetimidivorans. Next base: position 67,302 of record NZ_JBNBZS010000025.1, read on the forward strand.
ACGTCCTGGAAACGGGGATCTGCGAGCAGCGAGCGTTCGATCAGGGCCTTGAGGCGGCGGTGCGCCTCGCTTTCCTGAGCGCCCTTGTACTTCATGGTCCGGATGTCGTCTTCGCTCAGGCCGTCGCGGGTCTGGGCCGGGCAGGAACCGTCCTCGATCCGATGGCGGAAGAAGAACGCCTTGTCGGGGCTGGAGACGATGTAGACCGCCGTTCCGCAGATCGCGCAGGCGACGCGGGGGCTGCCGGCGTCCATGGCCTCCTTGATCTGGCTGCGCACCTGCACGAGACGGTCGTAGCGCACGCTTTCGATGAAGCGACGCGCCTCCAGGATCTGCCCCGATTTCAGGCTGCGCACCTCTCGGATCTGCGGGTCCGCCACCGCCGTGGCGCGGGCCAGCGGATCGATCGTGATGTTGCCGCGCATAGCCCCTCCTGACGCCCTCGCTTGCTCCTCTTGGGTTGCGACGTCGATTCCCCGAAGACGACGCTAGCCGATAGATCGCGCCGGTTCACGTGAGGTCCGGGAGGGGAAAGCCTTCCGCTGCGGCCGAGCCTGAAGTCTCGGCCGCCCCCTTCTGCGGGGGGGAGCCCCGCAACGCCCCCCTTTTGCGCCGGCGCCGGCCAGGCTGGCGGAAGGCGTAAGGCTCCGCCGGTCGCGAGAGGGAGAGGGCCGCGGCTGTCGCCGTGACGGGTTTTGAAGGTCGAGAGAGGAGCTCCGGCCGGCCCGTCGCGGAGACATGCGATGACACGCTCAGCTTCCAAGGGCCGCGCCCGGACCGATCGGACCAACATCTATGACGAAATCACCAGCCGGATCATCGGCGAGCTGGAGGCTGGCCGCCTGCCCTGGGTCCAGCCCTGGGGCTCCAGCGCCGTGGCCGCGCCGCTCGCCATGCCCAGGAACGCCTCCACCGGCCGGGGCTATTCGGGGATCAACGTCCTGATCTTGTGGGGCGCGGTCGTCCAGCACGGCTATGCGAGCCAAGGCTGGCTCACCTTCCGCCAGGCGCTCGGCCTCGGCGGCAATGTGCGCAAGGGCGAACACGGGACCACCGTCGTCTACGCCGATCGCTTCATCCCGGACGACGAGCGCCGGCGCGCGCGTGAAACCGGCGACGAGGCAGCCGCCATCCCGTTCCTCAAGCGCTTCACGGTCTTCAACATCGCCCAGTGCGACGGCCTGCCTGAAGAGCTCTCGGCCCCGCCGCCGCCGGTCCCGCAAGGACTGATCCTTCCCGAGGCCGAGGCCCTGCTGCGGGGCAGCGGCGCCGATCTGCGCCTGGGCGGCGACAAGGCTTTCTATGCCCCGGGCCCCGACTACATCCAGATCCCTCGCCCCGAGGCCTATTTCGAGCCGGTCAACTGGCACCGGACGGCCCTGCACGAACTCGGTCACTGGTCGGGTCACCCCAGTCGTCTGGCGCGCGACCTGAGCGGAGGGTTCGGCTCCAAGGCCTATGCGCGCGAGGAGCTGGTGGCCGAGATGACCTCGGCCTTCTGCTGCGCCAGCCTCGGCATCACGCCGACCGTGCGCCATGCCGACTACATCGGCGCCTGGCTCGAAGTGCTGCGCGAGGACAATCGGGCCATCGTCCGGGCCGCGAGCGCCGCGTCCAAGGCCGCGGACTATCTACTCGCCTTCGCGCCCGGCGCGCCGGACGCATTGGAGGAGGAGGACCGGGCGGCGGCGTGAGACCGCGCTCGCTTCGGCGGCCGGACGGTCGAGAGAGGCAGAGGGCCGAGACGGGTTTCGTGACGGGTCAGGGTCGAGAGAGAGGCTCTTGGCCGCCCGTCACGGAGAACCTTCCATGACCCAAGCTGCCCAGAAGATCGTCCTGTCCCCGTCGCGGGACATTCCCTTCAACAAGCTGGTGCTGAGCCAGTCCAACGTGCGCCGGACCAAGGCCGGCGTCTCGATCGAGGAACTGGCCGAGGACATCGCCCGGCGCACTCTGCTCCAGAGCCTCAACGTCCGCCCCGTGCTCGACAGCGACGGCCATGAGACCGGCATGTTTGAAGTGCCAGCCGGCGGGCGCCGCTATCGCGCGCTCGAGCGGCTGGTGAAGCAAAAGCGCCTGGCCCGCACCGCTCCGGTTCCCTGTGTGGTGCGCGAGGGCGACGACATCTCGGCCGAGGAGGACTCGCTGGCGGAAAACAGTCAGCGCGAGCCGCTGCATCCGCTCGACCAGTTCCGCGCCTTCCAGACCCTGCGCGATCAGGGCCAGGGCGAGGAAGCGATCGCCGCGCGCTTCTTCGTCACCCCGGCGCTCGTGCGTCAGCGCCTGAAGCTCGCCAGCGTCTGCGAAAAGCTGCTCGCCCTCTATGCCGAGGACGAGCTGACCCTCGACCAGCTGATGGCGTTCACGGTGACGAACGATCACGCCCGCCAGGAACAGGTCTGGGAGGCGCTCGCCCGCAATCCCTACAAGGAAGCCTATCAGATCCGGCGGATGCTCACCGAAGGGGCGGTCCGCGCCGCCGACAGGCGCGCGCAGTTCATCGGTGCCGAAGCCTATGAATCGGCTGGGGGCGTCGTCTCGCGCGACCTGTTCCAGGCCGATGACGGCGGCTGGTTCCAGGATCCGGCCCTGCTCGACCGGCTGGTGGCCGACAAGCTCGCCGCTGCGGCCGAGACCATCGCCGCCGAGGGGTGGAAATGGGTCAGCGTCGATGTCGGCTTCGCCTACGGCCACACCCACGGCCTGCGCCGCCTCGCCTCGGCCAGCCCGCTGAGCGAGGAGGAACAGGCCGCCTATGACGCCCTGCGCCAGGAATATGGAGCTCTCGAAGAAACCTATGCCGAGGCCGACGAGCTTCCCGAGGACGTCGATCAGCGCCTGGGCGAGATCGAGGCCGCGCTCGAAGCCTTCGACAACCGTCCGCCGGTGTTTGAATCCGACGACATTGCCCGCGCCGGCGCCTTCGTCAGCCTTGATGGGTCGGGCGAGCTGAAGGTCGAACGCGGCTATGTGCGTCCCGAAGACGAGGCCGCAGCCGAACCCGAGCCCGTGGACGGCGAGCACGAGGGCGGCGCAGCCCCCTCCGCTTCCGAAGGCGGCGTGCAGCGCGCCGTGATCACCTTAGGGAGCGCCGCGCAGCCCTCTGCCGAGGCGGACGAGGAGGAGGACGCGATCAAGCCGCTTCCCGAGCGCCTGATGACCGAACTCACCGCGCACCGGACGCTGGCGCTGCGCGATGCCGTCGGAGGGGATCCGGACACCGCCTATCTCGCCGTGCTCCACGCCCTGGGGCTGAAGGCCTTCTATCGTTTCAGCACCGCCACCTGCCTGGAGCTGGAGGTCAAGCATTCGACCTTCGGCCATCAGGTCCCGGACCTTAACGAGACCGCCTCCGCCAAGGCGATCGCCGAACGTCACGCGCGCTGGGCCGAGCAGCTTCCCAAGGAGCCGGGCGCGCTTTGGCAGACCCTGGTCGGGTTTGACGCCGACAGCCGGCAAGCCCTTTTCGCCCACTGCGTCGGGCTCAGCGTCAACGCCCTCCACCAGTCCTGGAACCAGGGCGAACGCATGGCCCACGCCGATGCGCTCGCCCGCGCCGTCGATCTCGACATGGTCGCGGCGGGCTGGACGCCGACCGCCGAGACCTATCTGGGCCGGGTGACCAAAACCCGGATCCTGGAAGCCGTGCGCGAAGGCAAGGGCGAACGCGAAGCTCAGCTCATCGAGCATCTCAAGAAAGGCGACATGGCCAAGGAAGCCGAACGGCTCCTGGCCGGATCGGGCTGGTTGCCTGAGCCGCTGCGAACGGCTGACGACCAGATGCTCATCGAGGCCGAGGAGACCGCCGAACCCGAGGCGCTGCCAGCCTTCTTGACCGACGACGAGGATGAGGACGCGGCGGACGAGCCGGACGCGACCGACCCGGGCTTTCACGCCGTCGCCGCTGAATGAGCCTCCGCGGGGCGGCGCTCGCCGCCCCGCACCTGCTCTTTCCCCCTCATGGCTCGCCGATGGCGGGCCGCTTTGCGCTTCAGGAGTCGGCCATGGCCATCCCACACCACGCCTCCCGCAACTTCCAGACCCTCCTCCAGGCGGCTCGCAACGACGATCTCGCCTTGATGGAGTGCCTCGACGCCGAGACCCGCGAGCTGCGCTACGTCCTGTGCGCCGTCGGCCGCGACGGCGAGGACTTCGTGTTCACGCCCTTCGGCCATCTCGCACCCGGCAATCCCTTCGAGGCCTATCTCCCGCCCGCCGAGGGCGGAGGCTTCGTCTCGCAAGAGTGAGAGCGGGGCCGGGAGGGGGCGAGCCGGTGCGGTCGAGAGAGAGCGCCGGTCGGCTCGCCTTTCTCCCGCTCTCCTGGATGATCGAACATGACCCTGACCGCCCTGGCTTCGCCGGCGCCGCGCGAGACGCCCGCCAGCCCGACCCACCGCGCCCTGGCGCTTTGCCGCGCCGCCGACACCCTCCTGCCGCTGCTCGTTCAGGGCGTTGCCGTCGACGCGCGCGCCTTGCGCGCCGCCATGGAGGCCGCGTTCCAGGGCTCCGACGCGCAAGGGTTCTGGGACTGGAAGGACGCCTATGAAGCCTGCGAGGCCGCGCAGCTTCTGTTCCTGCGCCGGTTCGGCCCAGCCCTGTCGCGTCAACCCTCAGCCGCTCAGCTGGCCATGATCAGCAAGATCGCCGGGCTCCTGCCCAGCCAGACCCGACGGTCGCAGGAAAGCGAGACGCTCCAGCAATTCTCGACACCGATCCCGCTCGCCTGGATCGCCGCGCGCGCCGCGGGGCTCGGAGCCGGAGACCTGGTGCTCGAACCCTCGGCCGGCACCGGGCTGCTCGCCATCTTCGCCGAGATCGCGGGTTCCGAGCTGGCGCTCAACGAACTGGGCGACGGGCGCGCCGAACTGCTCGGTCACCTGTTTCCCGCCTCGCCTGTCAGCCGGTTCGACGCGGCCCACATCCACGACCACCTCGACGCTGCGGTGATCCCCACCGTCGTCCTGATGAACCCGCCCTTCTCGGCCGGGGCCCATGTCCAGGGCCGTGTCGCCGACGCCGCCTTGCGTCACATGGCGTCGGCTCTGGCCCGCCTGGCCGACGGGGGTCGGTTGGTCGCCATCACCGGCGCGGGTCTGTCGCCCCACAACGCGGCCTGGCGCGACGCCTTCAGCCGTCTCCAGCAGCGCGGCCGCATCCTGTTCTCCGCCGCCATCGATGGATCGGTCTATGCGCGGCATGGCACCAGCACCGAAACGCGCCTGACGATCATCGACCGCACCCCGGCCGAGGATCCCGACCTCTTTCCCGACTCGCCCGGCATGGCCGCCAACGCCGCGCAGTTGCTGACCTGGGTGGACGCTCATGTGCCGCCGCGCGCCGCCGTCACGCCCGCGCACCCGACGCGCCGGCTTTGCCCAAAGCCGGCTTTGCACAGAGCCGCTTCGCCGGCGCGCCGACCGGCTCCGCCACCGGCGCAGATCAGCGGCCGGCCGCTTGGCTACACGGTGTGCGACTGGAGCCCGCCTGCCGGCGACCGGCTGACCGAAGCGCTCTATGAGCCCTATGTCCTGCAATCGATCGCCATCGAGGGCGCCAAGCCGCATCCCACCCCGCTGGTGCAGTCGGCCTCAATGGCGTCGGTCTGCCCGCCCAAGCCGGGCTATGTCCCGCTCCTGCCCGACGGACTGGTCGCGGCGGGTCTGTTGTCGGACGCCCAGCTCGAAACGGTCATCCATGCCGGCGAGGCCCATGGCGGCCATCTGGCCGGCGCCTGGAGCGTCGATGCAACCTTCGACCAGGTCAGCGCCGCGGGCGATGACAGCGAGGGCGCGGTGCGTTTCCGCCGCGGCTTCATGCTGGGCGACGGCACCGGCGCCGGCAAGGGCCGTCAGGTCGCCGGCGTCATCCTCGACAACTGGCTGAAGGGCCGCCGCCGCGCGCTCTGGGTCTCCAAATCCGACGCGCTGATCGAAGACGCCCAGCGCGACTGGTCGGCGCTTGGCCAGGAGCGGCTGCTCGTCACGCCCCTCTCGCGCTTTCGCCAGGGCGCCCCGATCCGGCTGGACGAAGGCATCCTATTCGCCACCTACGCCACGCTACGGTCCGACGAGCGCGACGGTAAGGTTTCGCGGGTCCGCCAGATCGTCGATTGGTTGGGCGCCGACTTCGACGGGGTCATCGTGTTCGACGAATCCCACGCCATGCAGAACGCCGCCGGCGGCAAGGGCGAGCGGGGAGACCAAGCCGCCTCGCAGCAGGGCAAGGCGGGCCTTCGCCTGCAGCACGCCCTGCCGGGCGCCCGCATCCTCTACGTCTCGGCAACCGGGGCCACCACGGTTCACAACCTCGCCTACGCCCAGCGGCTCGGGCTTTGGGGCGGCGATGATTTCCCCTTCGCCACCCGCGCCGAATTCGTCGAGGCGATCGAGGCCGGCGGGGTGGCGGCGATGGAGGTGCTCGCGCGCGACCTGAAGGCGCTCGGCCTCTATACCGCGCGATCCGTCTCCTATGACGGCGTCGAGTACGAGATCGTCGAACATGCCCTCAGCGCTGAACAGGCCCGGATCTACGACGCCTATGCGGGTGCCTTCGAGATCATCCACAACAACCTGTCGGCCGCGCTGGAAGCCGCCAACATCACGGGGTCTGGCCCCGAAGGCGGATCGCGAACGCTGAACGCCCAGGCCAAATCGGCCGCCCGCTCAGCCTTTGAAAGCGCCAAGCAGCGCTTCTTCAATCACCTGATCACCGCGATGAAGACGCCGGCCCTGATCAGCGCTATCGACCGCGATCTCGCCGCCGGGCACGCCTGCGTCGTCCAGATCGTCTCCACCGGCGAAGCGCTGCTGGAGCGCCGCCTCGCCGATATCCCGACCGAAGACTGGAACGATGTGGCGGTCGACATCACGCCGCGCGAATATGTCCTGGACTATCTCGTCCATTCCTTCCCCACCCAGCTCTTCGAGCCGTTCACCGACGGCGAGGGCAATCTCTCGTCCCGCCCGGCCTTTCGCGACGGCCAGCCCGTGCAATGCCGCGATGCGGTCGAGCGCCGCGACCGGCTGATCGAGCATCTGGCCGCGCTGGCGCCGGTCCAGGGCGCGCTCGATCAGATCATCCAGAGGTTTGGGACCGAACAGGTCGCCGAGGTGACGGGGCGGTCGCGCCGCGTGGTGGCCCGCACGGGCACAGATGGCGAGCGGCGCCTCGCCGTGGAAGGACGCGCTGCGGGCGCCAATCTCGCCGAGACCGCCGCCTTCCAGGATGACGACAAGCGCATCCTGATCTTTTCCGACGCGGGCGGCACCGGCCGCAGCTATCACGCCGATCTTGGCGCGAAGAACCAGCGCTTGCGCATCCACTATCTGCTGGAGGCGGGCTGGAAGGCCGACACCGCCATCCAGGGTCTGGGGCGCACCAACCGCACGCATCAGGCCCAGCCGCCGGTCTTTCGGCCGATTTCGACCAATGTGAAGGCCGAGAAGCGCTTCTTGTCGACCATCGCCCGGCGGCTCGACAGCCTGGGCGCCATCACCAGGGGTCAGCGGCAGACCGGCGGCCAGGGCCTGTTCCGGGCCGAGGACAATCTCGAAAGCCCCTACGCCAAGGCCGCGCTGCGCCAGCTCTATATGCTGCTACTGCTCGGCAAGGTGCCGGGCTGCTCTCTCCAGCGGTTCGAAGACGCCACGGGCCTGAAACTCACCGATCGCGACGGCACGATCCGCGAGGATCTGCCGCCCATCACCCAGTTTCTCAATCGGATGCTGGCGCTGACGATCGCGCTTCAGGACACCTTGTTCGAAGTGTTCGAAGGCCTGCTGCGGGCCAAGATCGAAGGGGCGATCAGCGCCGGCGTCTTTGACCGCGGGGTCGAAACCATCACCGCGCACTCGCTGCGCGTCGCCGCGCGGCGCACGCTCTACACCCATCCGGCTTCGGGCGCCGAAACCCAGGTGTTCACCGTCCTCGAGCGCAATCCCACCACGCCGCTGAGCCTCGAAGACGCGCTCGAACGCACCGGCGAGCCGGGATGCCGCCTGCTGATCAACAGCCGCTCGCAACGCGCGGCGGTGCAAGTCCCCGCCCCCAGCCTCACCCTGGACGACGGCGAAGTGGAGCGCCGCGTCCGCTTGCTGCGCCCGATGGAGCGGACGGCCATGGCGGAGTCCGCGCTCTGCGCAACCGCGTGGGAAGACGTCGACGCCAGCCGATTCACGCAGGCCTGGAACGCCGAGGTCGCGGACCTGCCGGCCTTCACCGAGGCGACCCTCCATATCGTCACCGGTCTGCTGCTGCCGATCTGGCGGCGCCTGCCGACCGAAGGCTGCCGCGTCTATCGGCTCCAGAGCGACGACGGCGAGCGTGTGATCGGACGCCAGGTCTCACCGGCGTGGGTCGCCGAGGCGTTTGACGATACACCCCCCGCCGTCGGACCCGCCGAGGCGTTCGCCGGCGTGCTCGTCAGGGGCGAGACCCTTCACCTGGCGGATGCGATGACCGTGCGCCGATCGCTGGTCATGGGGGGCCAGCGGCTCGAACTCGTCGGTTTCACCGACGGCATGGTCGCGCGCCTCAAGGCGATGGGTCTCATGTCCGAGATCATCGCCTGGAAGCTGCGGCTGTTCATCCCGACCGGCGCGAACGGCCCATCGGTGCTCGCCGCCCTGCTTTCGCGTCATCCGCTCGCCCGTGTCGTAGCCCGGGGCGGCGGCGCCCATGTCGCGGCCTGAGCGGACATCTGCGATGCAGGGACCAGCCGCAGAGCTGGCGCACCGCCTCGCGCGCGAAGCCGAAGCGGTGTGCCGTCACTATCTCTCCAACGGTCGGCGCGAAGGGCGCTACTGGTTGGTCGGAGATGTCGACAACAATCCGGGTCGGAGCCTCTATGTCCGCTTGCGAGGCGCTGACGACGCCCATGGCGGGGCTGGCAAATGGACCGACGCCGCCACCGGCGATCATGGCGATCTCCTCGACCTGATCGCCGCCCGCAAGCGGCTGCCCACGCTGCGCGACACTCTGGATGAAGCGCGGCGGTTTCTCCGACTGCCTCGGCCGGAGGCGTCCATCACCGGACGCCGCGAGCCACCGGCGCCGACCGGCTCGCCCGAAGCCGCACGGCGCCTGTTCGCCATGGCCAGACCAATCGCGGGTACAATCGCACAAGCGTATTTGCGCCGACGCGGCATTACGGATCTGCGCCACTGCGGTGCTCTCCGCTTTCATCCCCGCTGCTGGTATCGCGGCGATGCGGACGATCCCCGCGACCGCGCACGCGACGCCTGGCCGGCGCTGATCGCCGCCGTCACCGATCTCGACGGCGCGATCACAGGCGCGCATCGCACCTGGCTCGCCTCTTCAGGCGACGACAAGGCGCAGGTTTCGTCTCCTCGGCGCGCGATGGGCCATCTCCTCGGCAACGCCGTGCGTTTCGGCCGCGCAACCGACCTGCTCGCCGCCGGCGAGGGCATCGAGACGATGTTGTCGCTCCGGCAGATTGCGCCCGACCTGCCGATGGCCGCCGCCCTGTCGGCCAATCACCTGGCCGCCCTGCGCCTGCCATCGACGCTACGCCGGCTCTACATCGCGCGCGACCAGGATCCCGCTGGCGAACGGGCGCATGAAACGCTCGCCAGACGGGCCGCAGACCTCGGTGTCGAGGTGGCGCCACTCGAACCGGCCCACGACGACTTCAACGACGATCTTCGGCGACTGGGACGCGAGGCGCTGGCGGCACAGGTGCGGAGCCAGCTCGCCCCTGAGGATGCGGCGCGCCTCTGCGTGCGATGATCACCACGTTGTCAGCGATGATCATGCCGGCCGGAACGGGAATGGGGGTGCCGGTTCCTCGCTTCGGCGTGAGAGCCGCGCCCACGGCCTTCCGAGAGGGCGATCGGACCGGAGGCGGGCCGGGTCGGCAACGGCTGCGCCGGGATATTTTCCGCCGGTCCTGACGGACCTTTGCATCGCGAGTGCAAAATAGCCCGCCTTCGCCGTCCTGCGCTGCGCTGCGGCCGCTCGGTCCTTCGGACCGGCGGTGCAGGCCCGGTCCGCCCCCGCTCTTCGTCGCCTGCGAAGGCCGCGATGGGCGCGGTCGCCAGCCGGAAGAGCGAAGACCATGACAACCGATCCCGATTTCGAACCGCCGCACGAGCAATCCTCGACATCCTCCCTGCTCGATGAACTCCAGCTCTTCGGCCACCGCCCCTTTCAAGACGAGCTTGATCCGCGACCGCTACCCGAGGAACACCACGCCCGCGGCGCCATCGCCGACATCTTCGACGCCCTGGCCTCGACGTTTCAGGACACCCGCCTGGAGCCCGATCTCGACGATCTGCTCTGGTCGACCGTCAACCTCTTCCACCGCGCCGCGGAGCGGATCGAGCGCGAGCTCGACGATAATGAGCAAGCCCAGAAGCGCGCCCAGCGCGAACAGGACGGCTCGGAGGTCAAGTCCGTCGACCTGGAGCGCCTCATCGCCGAAGGCCTGACCCTGATCGAACGCCGCAACGCTTTCGAGTTCATGCGTGACCAGGCGGCCGACCAGTTCGAAACCCACCTTCGCACGGCATGGCGGCCGCGGACTGGCTCGATGGTCAACCGCAAGGCCCTGACCTCGGCGATGATCGACAGCCGCGACTTCATCGCCGCGCGCAAGCGCGCCGAGAACGAGGTGATGCTGCCCGCCGGCGCCAAGGTCGCCTTCACCGGCGGAACGGACTTCAACGATCACCAAGCGATCTGGACGGCGCTGGACCGGGTCCGGGCCAAACATTCCGACATGGTGCTGCTGCATGGCGGATCGCCCAGGGGCGCCGAGCGCATCGCCGCCTGCTGGGCCGACAATCGCAAGGTCGCGCAGGTGGCGTTCAAACCTGACTGGACCCGTCACGCCAAGGCCGCTCCGTTCAAGCGCAACGATCAGCTTCTCGAGGTGCTGCCGATCGGGGTCGTGGTGTTCCCGGGCTCCGGCATCTCCGACAATCTCGCCGACAAGGCCCGCAAGATGGGAATTCCGCTGTTCGACTTCCGCAAGGGCGGGGGCGGGTGAACGCCGCCCGTTGCTTCCAGCGCTGGCCTATGGGTTTCGCTGCAACTCCTCATTCAGCGCATCGAGGAGCTGCCAAGCGCCGGCGTCCAATCCAGTCAGAGCTGTTGGATCCGTCGGCGCTGGTGGGACGGTAAGGACGCGCATAACCTTCACTGGCACAAACATGGGTCCGATCATCGGCACCATAGCTGAAACGGTCACCTGCCCCATGAAGGCGATGAGGGGACGCGCCCGCTTACCGTCGAAAAGGTCGCGCCAATCCTGATCAACGATAGATGAACGTACCTCTCGAACGACGCCATCAACCGCCGCGCCGACCGCTGATGTCGCCTCTGACGTGCTCGAGAACGCGCCGCTCCTTGCCATCGCCTCGTGTTCCAGGATGTTCTTGACGTTGATGAACACGACGCCGTTTCGCTCCGAGCGCTCGATCTGCTGCACCGCCTTCTGGACATTGCCGAAGATGGTGGGGCCCTTGGAAGAATGGCTCGCCTTGACGGCGATCGACCATTCCGTTCCTCCATGGGTCAACAAAACATCCGGGTTGGTCCCTCCAGCGCTTGCTTTTGGGTCTTCCAAGTCGACGGCCATTCCGCTGCCCAAGGCCAAACAGCCGACATAGAGTTCACTGTTCTTGTTGGCTGCCTCATCCGTCACGCGGCTTGAGGCATTCATACGAACCGAGCCAGTCACCATCTTGGCAAGATGCGGTCTGATAGCTTCAAACCCCCCGCTGTCGACGGCCCGATTGATCTTCGAAGCGAGGTCGCCAAGTCCCGCCAAAGCTCCGCCAGCTTGGACCTCTTCCCACCGATCCATCGCAGGCCGTTCATCGCTGAACACAGAATAGTAGAGGGTCGAGAACGCCGCGTAGCCTTGGGCTTTCAAGTCCGAACTGGAATCAACTGGCACACCCAAGCTTTCCAGCATTGTCGTTAGCCGAGTGATCTCTCGGTCAAAGCTACCAAATGAAACAATCTCGTCCCTGTGATGCACGCATCGCTCCTGTCGCTCGGCACGTCTTGTCGCTGCGACCCGGCACATGACCACGGCGAAGCACCCTGCTCTCATAGCCGCAATCCTTGGTCCAGATCCCGGCCTTCCACGATCAACCCGTGAAGGGTCCGCTAAGCAGAGCTTGCGGCCGCTGGGCTGACGCCGGCGCGGTGATCGCGGCCGTGTTCCGGACGCTTCGGGCGCCTGTCGAGCGGGGATGGTCCCCGCCTCCAGACAGGAGCCGGTACGATGTCGCTTTCTCTCGCCCAACGCAGCGCCTGGAGCCTCGCCAAAACCCTGATGGTCTGCGTCACCCTCTTCAAGGCCGGTCCGGGGTTCGGCGTGATGCCGTCATCCGAGTTCGATGGCGATCCCGAGAGCATCGTTCATGAATACGATCCGTGGGCATGAACCAGCTGCCGCGTGCGGGAGCGCAAAACCGCGTTCCCGCCAAGCCGCTTTTGCGGCTATACTGACATCCGCGCTGTGGTGGTGGTGGAGGCGCGACCGTTCCTCTTTGCAACGGAGTGCACCACCATGATCATTCCCGGTCTCGTCATACTGGTCGTCGCGCTAGGCGCGATGTGCTGGCTGCTGTTCAACCTCGCCGCCTTCGCGCTGCCCCTGTTCGCGGGTGTGTCGGTCGGGCTGCTCGCCATGGACGCCGGCGCCGGTCCCTTCGGCGGCATTCTCGTCGGTCTCCTGGTCGGGGCGACCACGCTCGTCGCGGGCCAACTCGTCTTCACCTTGGCGCCGTCGACCCCGGTGAGACTGGCGGTCGCCGCCGTGTTCGCGGCTCCCGCAGCCATCGCGGGCTACCATGCCACGCTTGGCCTGGCCGCAATGGCGATTCCGACTGAAGGATGGCGGCAAGCCTTTGCGATCATCGGCGGACTCGTCATCGGGTTCACCGCGCTGGCCCGCCTGAGCCTGCCTCGCGAGCGGGTCGAACCCATGGCCGCGCGCGAACTGCGCATGTCCCGGCACTGATGGGTGCCCCGGACGCGCGAAGCCGCCAGACTGGCTGAAGCGGCGTGCAGGGGCTCTGCGCCGGGCGTTGGGGTAACGGCCCCCTGATCTGCGGTGCAGGACCGTGCGCCAGAGGCGGCAAAGCGACGGTGTCGTGGAACGATCCTGCTTGGGCGCTCACGCTCCCGGGGGATTTTGACGGCTCGGAGCGGCGCTTCACCAGCCGAAAACCCGGGGTAGGAAGGCGGGTCGGGCAGCGTTCGGCGCGTGGACCCGATACGCCGATTTGCACGCTGGACTGGCCGGACGCCCTACGCCGAGCCTTTCGCCTTGCTTGGCGGTTGGCAAGTTCGCCAGGTCTGTCGTCGGATCGGCTGTCAAAGCACGCCCCTCCGCGGTCTCTTGATGGGCTGATCTGGCCGAAGGACGGCTTCGCCTCGAGCGCCTCAGCCGCAACGTCGTTCGTCCGACTTTCTTCCCCGGCCCTTTGGGCCTCCTCGCGGGACAAGAAAGTCTCCCGACCGACATCCTCCGCTGCGCTGCGGCCCTGTCGGGTGCGTCGTCGCTCGCCTTGCGGCCCTTCGATCACCATCGAGGCCGCGATGGGCGCGGTGCTCGAGACACCATCCAAGGAGAACGACCATGGCCACCATCGGCACCTTCAAGAAGAGCGGAAACGAGTTCAACGGCGAGATCGTCACCCTGAGCGTCCAGGCCAAGGGGGTCCGCATCGTCCCCGAGACCAACCGCAGCGGCGACAACGCGCCCAGCCACCGGGTCTATGTCGGCCGGGCCGAGATCGGCGCCGCCTGGAGCAAGACCTCCAACGAGGGGCGCGACTATCTGGGCCTCAAGCTGGACGATCCCAGCTTCACCGCTCCGATTTACGCCAACCTCTTCGACGACGAGGACGGCGACACCTTCAGCCTGATCTGGTCCCGCGCCTCCAAGCGCAACGGCGACTGAGCCGACCACCCCGCCCGGGCTAGCCCGGGCGGGGCTTCGCTTGATAGGCGAAGACGAGCGGGCATGAAGCGCCGGATCAAGCTGGCGGCGGCGCTCCGGCGTCATGTGATGCGCTGGGTGGCCGCAAGAGATCTGCGGCGTCTATCCCCAGCACCCGCGCCAGCCGATCGACGACATCGATGCTCGCGGCGTAGACGCATCGCTCCAATGCGCTGATATAGGTCCGGTCAATGTCGGCACGGTGCGCCAGCTCTTCCTGCGAAAGCTCCTGGGCCTGCCGGTAAGTCCTCAGGTTAAGCGCGAGCACCTCTCGTATCTCCATGGACGAGACAGCACGGGCTTGTCGAGTATTTCACCACGGAGTATTCTCTACAGACCTCATGCGCGGAGGCGTCGAGCGTGGAAGCAGTCCCCACTTCTTGGCTTCCAGCAGGGCGGCGAATTTACCCTGTGGCCGCGCCATCGCGTTTCGCTCACTCTGCGCTCCAGCCTTCGCTACAAGGCCCGCCGCGATGAACGACCGCCCCTTCTTGGATCAAGCGCCAGACGCTCCCGAGCTGACCGACTATGATCGCGGGCAGATGCAGACCTATCTGCGCCTGCTGGACGCGGCTGACGAGGGCGCTGACTGGCGCGAAGTGGTGCGGATCGTCTTCGGGCTCGACCCCGACGTCGACACCGAGCACGCACGAACCCTGTACGACAGCCATCTGGCCCGGGCGCGCTGGATCAGCGCTCAGGGCTATCAAGGTCTTGTCTGGAGCAAATGACCGCCCCAGGCGCTGTCGCCGGGGAGGCGTTGCGCTGCGCCTGCCAAGGTGCGAGACAATCAGAATCAACGCCCGAGATGAGCAAAAGGCGTGATCGGTTTTCGCGATCACTTGCTCAGCATCTCCGGGGTTCAATATCTCCGTCCGAAACCCGAATCCTCTGCCGCGCGCGCAACTCCAGCGCGTCTCAGTCAGGGGGATCGTGATGTCGAGTAAGCCGAACTGGCGTGATCCGGCCGCCTATCATCAGGCGGCGCAGCTCCCGGTTGCGGATCTGGCCTGGGAGTTCCTGCGGCGCGACATCGGCTATCGGCGGGCCTATGCGTCCGCGGTGCGCCACACGCCCGAAGCCGCCGACGTGATTGCGCAGCGCTGGGGCTTGCGATTTCGCCGTGGACCCACGCCTGGCCGCAGGCGATGCCGAAGTCTATTGGCTTCCGAGCCTTGATCCTCGCCTTGTCCAGCTCGTCGGTGACACGAGCGGACTGGCCGTCATCACCACAAAAGACCTCCCTGCGCGCCAGGTGCGGCGCGCCGATGAGGGCGCCTACGCCAAGCTGGGCCTGCCCACCGGCGCGAGCACAGCTCTAACTCCGGCCGACCTTCCGGCGGACGCTCCGCTCATGGCGCTGGTTCCGCTCGACGCCAGCGCGCCGATCCGCCTTGAAGCACTGGCGCACTTGTGGCGCATCCTACTCGGCCAGTCCTCCGGCACGCCTCCGGGCGACATCAGCCCTTCGCGGCGGGAGCGGCTCGCCCTGGCGCTGCGGGCCGCCGACGGCCGTCAGGCGAGCGCCACCCGCCGCGAGATCGCCGAAGTCATCTTCGGTCCCGACGCGGTGCCCAACGGCGTCGCCTTCGACGACCACCACCTCCGCAGCCGCACGTCCCGCCTGATCCGCGACGGCCTCGCCATGATCGCTGGCGGCTATCGCAAGCTCCTCAAGCCCTAGCATCGACAGGCGATCCCGGCCTGCGCCGGGTCGCAAAGCGGACCCTCGTTTCCGACCCGCCTCGACCCTTTTGCACTTCGCCAATCTCGCCTCCGACCGACGGCCGCCCTCGCGGGCCGCCGCAAGCCTTCGGAGGCCCGATATGTCCTCACCCGCCGCCTTGCCGCCCCGTTACCTGCGCACGCCCGAAGCCGCTCGGTTTCTGGGCCTTTCAGGGCGCACCCTCGAGAAGCACCGAACCTATGGCACCGGACCTCGCTACTCCAAGATCGGCGGGCGCGTGGTCTACCGCGTCGAGGACCTGCAGATCTGGGTCGATCGCGGCGCCAAGTCCTCGACGAGCGATGAGACCGGCAGCGTGGTCCTGCCGGCAAAACGCCACGCTATTGCCCCGCCGGCTTTCGCCGACGAGCGGCGCGGCTGAGTACGGGATCCGGTGCGATGTCGGCGCGACGACGCCCCTCCCTTGAGCGTGAGCAGCTGGAACTGTTCCGGGCGCTGCCGGGCGATCTCGCACCACGCGATGCGCAGGACCTGATGGCCTATCCGTTCTTCAGCCTGGCCAAATCCAAGCGCCTCAAGCCCATCGATTTTCAGGCGGGGCCTGTCGCCATCCGCGTCGAGGCCGTCCCCGAGCACGGCATGGCCACGATCTGGGACGCGGATGTCCTGATCTGGGCGGCGAGCCAGCTGGTGGAAGCCCGCGACCACGGCCTTCGCACCTCCCGCCTGATGGCCGCGACGCCCTATGAAATCCTGACCTTTGTCGGCCGAGGCACCTCCGTTCGTGACTACGACCGGTTGAAGGCTGGCCTCGACCGCCTGCAGGCGACGACGATCGCCACCACCATTCGCCAGCCCACCGAGCGGAGGCGACACCGCTTCTCCTGGATCAACGAATGGAAGGAAACCGCCGACGCCAAGGGCCGGCCCTATGGCATCGAGCTGATCCTCCCCGACTGGTTCTACTCAGGGGTCCTGGACGATGCGCTCGTTCTCACCATCGACCGCGCCTACTTCGATCTCACCGGCGGGCTCGAGCGCTGGCTGTACCGCATCGTGCGCAAGCATGGCGGGCGCCAACCCGGCGGCTGGAGCTTCGACCTCACCCATCTGCACGCCAAGTCCGGCTCGCTCAGCCCGCTGAAGCATTTCGCCTACGACCTGCGCGACATCGTCCGGCGCCAGCCGCTGCCTGGTTACAAGCTGACGCTCGAACGCCCCTATGGCTTCGATCGGCTGGTCTTCGTCCCCACCACCGATCCCCTGGACTTCGCCATTCCTCGCCGCCTGCGGGTCGCCGCGACGGGGGAAAAGCTGTGAATTGTCTCGTGCTATCGAGGACCGGGACTATCGTGCCATCGGGGACCGCGGTCTCGTGCCATCGGGGACCGAATTGGCGGAATAATTCCTATTTCTCCGCGACTTGTCCGCCCCTTAACTTCCCTAACCTAGAATCCTACGGATTCTTTCTAACGCCCGGCATCCGCCCTGAAGCCGCTTGGTCCAGGCGCCGGCCAGCGGGGGGACGCCGATGATCGTCGCCCTGCTCAACCAGAAGGGCGGCGTCGGCAAAACGACCCTCGCCTTGCACCTGGCCGGCGCCTGGAGCGCTCGCGGTCGGCGGGTGCTTGTCGTCGATGCGGACCCGCAAGGCTCGGCCCTGGACTGGGCTGAACAACGCGTGCGCGAGGGTCTGCCGCGGCTGTTCGGCGTTCTGGGCCTGGCGCGCGAGACGCTGCACAAGGAGCTTCCGGAGCTTGGACGCGACGTCGACCATGTGGTCGTCGATGGGCCGCCGCGCGTCGCAGGGATCGCCCGCTCGGCGCTGCTCGCCGCCGATCTCATCGTCATTCCGGCTCAGCCCTCTCCCTTCGACGGCTGGGCTTCGGCCGAAATGCTCAGGCTGCTCGACGAGGCCCGGGTCTTCCGCCCGCAGCTACGCGCCAGGATGCTTCTGAACCGTTGCGCGGCGCGCACGGTGATCGCCCGCGAGACGGCCGAGGCCCTCATCGATCAGGATCCCCCGGTGCTGGCGAGCCGCATCGGCCAGCGCGTCGCCTTCGCCGACGCCGCGCGGACCGGGCGCCTGGCTTCCGAAATCACCGGCGGCGAGCTGGCGGCGCGCGAGATCAGCGCCTGTGCGGCCGAACTCGATGGGCTGGCGCCATGACCGGGAGCCGCAAGCCCGCCTTCATCCAGCGTCCCAGCGATCCCGAGGCGTGGGTGCGCGCACCGGACCGCGCTGCGATCGGGCCCAAGGAGGCGTTCACCGCGCGCCTGACGATCGACGTCACCCCGGCCATGCGCGGCCGGCTCAAGATCATCGCCTTCCGCAACGGCCAGACCGTGGCCGACATGCTGCGCGCCCTGCTCGACCGCGAGTTCCCCGACGACGGCGACGCCTCATGACTGGGCTCGCCGCCGCCAGAACCCGGGTCGAGCTCCTTCATCTGGAAGGCAAGATCGAACGCTGGATCCGCTTCGGCGAGGTGGCCGAAGAGGAGATCCTGGATCGCCGCCGTCGCGCCCTGTGGTTTGCGCCAGGCAGCGTCTTCGCCTTCGTCCGCTGGGCCTCGGGCGATCATGGCACGATCGTCTCGCGCATCGACATCCTTCGCGCCTGTCGCGCTGGAGAGGCCTACACCACCATACCCGGCGTCACTCCCGGCGGCGAACTGCTGCTGCGGGCGAACGGATGGCGCAAAGTCGAGCGCGTCCTCGTCGCGATCGATCAGGTCGAGGCGCTCGGCGTGGCGCCGACCGACGCCTGTCCCGATCATTGGCGACACATCCACAACCGCCTCGCCGCTGCTGACGAGCCGCGCCCCTATACGGCGCGGCGACATGCGGCGTGGCTCGCACGGCGGAGCCTGGACCTATGACCCGCGCCTGGAAACCCTTGATGGCGGCGTCCGCCGCCGTCGCGCTTCTTGCGATCACGGCGGTCACGCAGCCGCCGCCGCGGCTGATCTGGAACGCCAGCGCCAGCGTGCCGATCGGCCTCTACGCGATCAGTCCGCCTCGGCCGCTGGCGGCGGGAGATCTCGTCGCTGTCGAGCCACCAGCGCCGCTCGCCGGCTTTCTCTCCGAAGGCGGCTATCTCCCGCCAGGCGTGCCGCTGCTCAAGCATGTCGCCGCCCTTCCAGGACAGCGCGTTTGCCGCATCGGCCGCACGATCACGGTCGACGCAGAGATCGTCGGCGAGGCGTCGCTACGCGATCGCCGCGGGCGCTCCCTGCCCGTCTGGAGCGGCTGCATAACGCTGACGGACGGCCAGGTCTTCCTGCTGAACCCCGGCACCCCAGCGTCGCTGGACGGGCGCTACTTCGGCCCTCTGCCAGCCTCCAGCATCATCGGCCGCGCCCGGCCCGTGTGGACACGGGAGGGCGACTGACGATGCGGATCATCGCCCCCGCTCGCCTTGGTTTCGCTGCGCTCATCCTGGCGTTCGGTTGCGCCACAGCCCATGAAGCCGCCGCCCAGGATCGTCCCGCCGCGTCGCCGAGGGGCATCGATCCCGTGGCAGACGCCATCGCAGAAGCCTCGCGCCGCTTTGGCGTGCCGCAGCATTGGATACGTGCGGTCATGCGCGTCGAAAGCGCCGGCGACCGAACCGCCGTCTCCCGGGCCGGCGCCATGGGGCTGATGCAGATCATGCCTGGGACCTACGCCGAACTGCGGCGCCAGTACGGTCTGGGGCCTGATCCCTTCGATGTCCGCGACAACATTTTCGCCGGCGCCGCCTATCTGCGGCGGATGTATGATCGCTACGGCGCGCCAGGATTTCTCGCCGCCTACAATGCCGGTCCGGGACGCTGGGAAAGCCATTTGGCGGGGCGTCGCGCGCTGCCCGCCGAGACGATCAACTATCTCGCCCGCCTTGCGCCAGAGCTCGGCGTTTCGCTCGAAAGCGTCGCGGTCGCCGCGCCCCCATCGCCTCCTCCTTCCCCCTTCGAGGCCCCGCTTTTCGTGCAGATCAGTGCCCATTTGGCGTCGCAAGCATCGCCCGTCGATCGGCGGCGGACTGACGAAGCCACAGCGCCCGATCTGACGCGCGCGGCGCCGAATGATCGCCAATCCTCACCGCCAAAAATCGCCATTCCGCGCACGGGACTTGGCGCCGCGCGCGCGGCCGATAACGACGCAAACGATGCGGCGATCACGCGTTTGGCTCCGCCCGTACCGGCAGCAAGCGGCCTGTTCGTGCCCCGGACCTTCGAGCGGAATCCCCAGCGATGATCCTCCTCGACCGGCGGGCACACGGCGGCGATCGGCGGCGGCAGTGCACCGGCGGCGGCGCGGGTCCGTCAAACCGCGGATCCGGCAGGCAAAAACAGAGCAGAGGGCAAGATAAAAACCCTGCCTGCGGCGATGGGCTATGCGGTTGGGATTACAGGCTATTTTCGTCTGGCACCAGTGCGGACCCTGCCAGACATTCTGTTCATTTCCCCTGGCCGATCAGGCCCTTGGCCGCCAGCAGCGCCATCGAAGGCCGGATCGGCGCATGAGCCAGCGCGACAGCGATCTTCATGTCCGGCCGGGACGGGTCAGGGACGGCGGCGCGCCCGGGGGCAAGGCCAAGAGCTTCGTCGGAAAGGTGATGCGCGCCGCCCAGCGCGCCGGCCATCCCGGCTCGCGCTTCGCCGGAGCGGGCCGCGGGCGTTCGACCTTCGGGCGCGGCCGCCTCGCCAGCGCGCGGGCGGCGCTGCGCAGTCCCGGACGCCGGGTCCTCATCAAGGCTCGCGTCGCGCGTCATCGCGGTAGCCGGTTTCGCGCCGCGCCGCTCGCCACCCACCTCAGCTACCTGCAGCGCGACGGAACCAACCGTGACGGCGCCGCCGGACGGCTGTTCGACGCCCAGAGCGAAGATGTGGACGGGCGCGCCTTCGCCGATCGGTGCGAAGCCGATCGGCATCATTTCCGCTTCATCGTCTCGCCCGAGGACGCCGGCCAGATGGGCGATCTGCAAGGCTTCACCCGCGATCTGATGGTCCAGGCTGAACAAGACCTTGGCACGCGCCTCGACTGGGTGGCGGTGACCCATCACAACACCGACAATCCGCACGTCCACATCCTCGTGCGGGGGCGCGCCGACGACCAGGCAGACCTGGTCATCAGCCGCGATTATATCGGCCGCGGATTGCGCGCCCAGGCCGAACGCCTGGTGTCGCTCGAGCTTGGGCCGCGTAGCGAGCGGGACATCGCCGCGGCGCTGCGCCGTGAGGTGGATGCGGAGCGCTGGACCGGCCTCGACCGGACGCTGCGCGGCTGCGCCGACGACGCCGGCGGCGTCATCGACCTGAGACCGGGCGGTGCGGCGCACGACGACCGCCAGCTCCATCACGTCCTGGTCGGACGCGCTCAGCATCTCGAACGGCTCGGCGTCACCGAGGCCATCGGCCCCGCCCAATGGACGATGGCGCCCGACGCCGAGGCGACGCTGCGTGCGCTTGGCGAACGCGGCGACATCATCAAGACCATGCACCGGGCGCTTGGGGGTCAGGGACAATCGCGCGGCGTCGCCGCCTTCGCGATCCACGGGGACTCTGCGCCCAATGTGACGGGGCGCCTGGTCGACCGCGGCCTGCAGGACGAGCTGACCGGATCGGCCTATGTTGTGATCGACGGCATCGACGGCCGGACGCATCACGTGCGCTTCCCAGACCTCGCGGCGACTGGCGACGCGGCGATCGGTGCGATCGTTGAAGCCCGGCCGTTCACCGGCGCGGATGGTCGGCAACGTCTCGCGCTCTCGGTCCGCTCAGACCTCTCTCTCGCCGAGCAGATCACGGCCTCCGGAGCGACCTGGCTCGACCGTCACCTGACCGCTCGCGACCCGGCCCCGGTGGCGGCGACCGGCTTCGGCAGCGAAGTTCGCGAGGCGCTCGAACAACGGATCGACCGGCTCGCGAGCCAGGGGCTGGCCCGGCGGCAGCCGCAGGGGCCGACCTTCGATAAAGATCTGATCGCAGCCCTGCGGCGGCGCGAACTTGCAGACGCTGCGGCTCGGCTGGCGACGGAAACAGGCCTGCCGCATCGCCCCTCCGGCGCCGGCGATCAGGTCGCGGGCGTCTATCGCCAACGGGTCACGCTCGCCTCCGGCCGGTTCGTGATGCTCGACAATGGCCTCGGCTTCGAGCTCGTGCCGTGGAAGCCCGCCATCGACCAGCACCTCGGGCGGCACATCGCAGGCGTCGTCCAGCCTGGCGGAACCGTCGACTGGTCGCTCGGGCGCAAGCGCGGGCTGGGCCTCGGCTGAACCCCCGCCGATCTGCACGCCAACCTATCCGGCCGCGCGACACCATGGGCCGAAGTCTTGCAACGCCGATGACCTTTCCCAGGGTCGGCGCACTGCCCTGTCAGGAGTGTCGCAATGTCGGCCACCCGCATTCTCTGGGGCCAGGTTCTGATCGTCGCCCTTATCGCGTTGATCTCGGTCTGGGCCGCGACCCAATGGACCGCCTGGCGCCTCGCCTATCAGCCGGAGCTGGGCGCCCCGTGGTTCGTGTTCGCCGATCATCCGATCTACGCGCCGCCCGCCTTCTTCGTACCCATCCGCCGACGGCCGCCTTCCCTGGCCTGGGTGCCCGCTGATCTTACTGACGTTCGTAAGAGTGTCGGTAAGGGCAGGTGGGTGGGATGGAGATCATCAGCGGGGTCGAGCGGCGTCGGCG
>NZ_JBNBZS010000026.1:0-87195 GCF_049629625.1 Roseomonas chloroacetimidivorans
GGCCTTCTACGCGGCCACCATCACCGACTTCCAGGACGGCATCGACCACCTCGTGATCGATGACGCCCTGATCCCGGCCTCGCTCGACACCCCGGACGAGCGGACCGCCCTGATCCAGTCGATCGCAACCGACATGGATGGCGGCGTGCTGCTGAACGGGCACGAGATCGGCGAGAACGGCACGCTGTTCCTCGCCGGCATCACCACCGCCCAACTCTCGGTCGACGACTTCCTCTTCACCTGATCAAACCAGGGAGGCGGGTGAAAAAGCCCGCCTCCGCACCGGGTGGAACGAACCCGCCCGGTGCGTCTCACCAGGACTGAAGCCACCGCCAGACCCGCCCGGACCTGAGCCGGGGGCTGCTTCACACTTCCGGCGGTACCGCCCCGTCGCGATCTGCTCTAGGCGGCAGGCATGAACGAAGCCGCCTGCATCATCGCCCCGCGCCCGGCCGAGGCATGAAACCTGCCCATTTGGCCCTCGCGCTGCTGACAACTGCGCTCTGGGGCTTCAACTTCGTCATGATCCAGATCGGGCTGGAAAGCGGCCTGCCGCCCCTGCTGATGGCCGCGCTGCGCTTCATGGTCGCCGCCCTCCCGGTGCTCTGGCTACCCCGGCCGAAAATTCCCACGGGCCGTCTGGTTACGATCGGCATGTTCCTCTTCGTCGGCCAGTTCGCCCTGCTTTTCACGGGTATGGCGGCGGGGATGCCGCCCGGCCTCGCCTCGGTCACGCAGCAATCCCAGGCTTTCCTCACCGGCCTTTTAGCCGCTGCCATCCTGCGGGAGCGTCCGACCCGCCGCGCCCTGGCCGGCATGGCCGTGGCCTTCGCCGGGCTCGCGCTGATTGCCACCACGGTTGGCGGCAACGGCGTCACGGCCGCGGGCCTCGCTCTCTGCCTTGCCGCTGCCGCGAGCTGGGCGGTGGGCAATATCCTGCTGCGCGGGGCCGGCTCTTCGCCCGGCGGGCCGCTCGCTCTCATGTCCTGGCTGAGCCTGGTGCCGATTCTGCCGCTGTCGGTCCTGTCCCTGGTGGTCGAGGGCCCCGCGACAGTGGCCCATGCCCTGGCGGAGCTGCGCTGGGCCGGGGTCGCGGCCGTGCTTTATGTCGCGATCGCCGCCACCAGCCTGGGTTATGGTATCTGGGGCTTCCTGATGGCCCGCTATCCCGCCACGACCGTCGCCCCCTTCGCCTTGCTGGTGCCGATCACCGGCGCCGCCTCCGCCGCGCTGGTCACGGGGGAGAGCTTCGGACCCACCCGCCTGGCCGGAATGGCGCTGGTGCTGGCGGGGCTCGGGGTGACCGCGCTGCGTTGGCGGCGTGACCCGGCCCCGGGCGCGCGCTAAAGACCTGCCGCCCGTTCCTTCGGGCCAACCAGACACGGGATACCCCGCCGTGAACAAGCCTCTTCCCAATTCCCTCCGCATGGGTCCCGACGCCCGGGGCCGCTTCGGCGATTTCGGCGGCCGTTTCGTGGCCGAGACGCTGATGCCCAATATCACCGAGGTGCAGGAGGCCTATGAGGCAGCCAGGAAGGACCCCGAGTTCGAGAAGGAGTGGCGACGCCTCCTCAAGGACTATGTCGGCCGTCCCTCCCCCCTCTGGTTCGCGGAGCGGCTGACGAAGCATCTGGGCGGCGCCAAGGTCTATCTGAAGCGCGAGGAGCTGAACCACACCGGCGCGCACAAAATCAACGCGGTGCTGGCGCAGATCATGCTCGCGAAGCGCATGGGCAAGACGCATATCATCGCGGAAACCGGGGCAGGCCAGCACGGCGTGGCCACCGCCACTGCCTGCGCGCTTTTCGACCTGAAATGCACGGTCTTCATGGGCGCGACCGATGTGGAGCGGCAAAAGCCGAACGTCTTCCGCATGAAGCTGCTGGGGGCCGAGGTGAATCCCGTGACCTCCGGGGCCGCCACGCTGAAGGATGCGATGAACGAGGCCCTGCGCTATTGGGTCGCGAATGTCCACGACACCTATTACTGCATCGGCACCGTCGCCGGCCCCGCGCCCTATCCGCAGATGGTGCGCGACTTCCAATGCGTGATCGGCGACGAGACGAAGGAGCAGTGCCTGGCCATTGAGGGCCGGCTGCCCGATGTAGTGGTCTGCGCCGTCGGCGGCGGGTCCTCTGCCATGGGCATCTTCCACCCCTTCCTGGACGATGCGGAGGTGAAGCTGGTGGGCGTGGAGGCCGCGGGCCACGGCATCGAGACAGGCGCCCATGCCGCCGCCATCAATGGCGGCACCCCCGGCGTGCTGCACGGGAACAAGACCTATCTGCTGCAGGACCGCCACGGCCAGATCCAGGAGGCGCATTCCATCTCCGCCGGCCTGGACTATCCGGGCATCGGGCCGGAGCATTCCTGGCTGCATGAGATCGGGCGCGTGGAATACACGGCGGCCACCGACAACGAGGCGCTGGATGCCTTCCAGCTCTGCTCGAAGCTGGAAGGCATCATCCCCGCCCTGGAATCCGCCCATGGCCTGGCGGAGGTGATCAAGCGCGCCCCGACCATGCCGAAGGACGCGATCATCGTCCTCAATCTCTCCGGCCGTGGCGACAAGGACATCTTCACCGTCGCCCATCACATGGGGGTGGAAATCTGATGGGGCGCATTGCCGCGCGCTTCGCGAAGCTGAAGCAGGAGGGCCGGGGGGCCCTCATGCCCTTCCTTGAGGCTTATGATCCCGACCCCGCCACCAGCATGGCAATCCTGCGCGGCATGCCCGGTGCGGGGGCGGACCTGATTGAGATCGGCGTGCCCTTCACCGATCCCGCCGCTGACGGCCCCACCGTTCAGAAGGCTGGACAGCGGGCGCTGAAGGCCGGCGGCAGCCTAGCCGGGGTGCTGGCCATGGTGCGCGACTTCCGCCGGGACGATGACGAGACCCCGCTGGTCCTCATGGGCTACCTCAACCCCATCATCGCCTATGGACCGGAGCGCTTCTGCGAGGATTGCCGCTCCTCCGGCGTGGATGGCCTGATCATCGTGGACATGCCGCCCGAGGAGGCGGATGAGGTGCAGCCCTATGCCGATGGGCTGGACATGATCCGCCTGGTGGCGCCCACCACCTTGGAGAACCGGCTGCCCACCGTGCTGAACGGCGCCAGCGGCTTCATCTATTATGTCTCGATCACCGGCATCACCGGCACGCGCTCCGCCGATGCGGCTGACCTGGCCGCGGCCATCCCCCGCGTGCGCGCGGCCACCGACCTGCCGGTGGCAATCGGCTTCGGCGTCCGTACCCCGGCCCAGGCGGCCGAGGCGGTGCGGGTCGCGGATGGCGCGGTCGTCGCCTCCTCTCTCATCGAGATTCTGGCCGGGACGCTGGATGCGAATGGGTGCGCAACGCCCGGCACGGTGCGGGCAGTGCTGGATGGGGTGCGGGCGCTGGCGGAAGGTGTCCGGGGCGCGCGGGAGTAGGGCGCTGACGCGCCCAAGCCCGAAGAAAGAAATGGTTAGGGGCCTGGGGAACTCTTTCCCCTGTCCCCCCTCCGCAAAAGCAAAAGGCCCCGGCGGATCGCTCCGCCGGGGCCTTTCTGT
Organism: Roseomonas chloroacetimidivorans; assembly: GCF_049629625.1. Lineage (NCBI taxonomy): Bacteria > Pseudomonadati > Pseudomonadota > Alphaproteobacteria > Acetobacterales > Roseomonadaceae > Roseomonas > Roseomonas chloroacetimidivorans. The sequence goes on from NZ_JBNBZS010000026.1 coordinate 3,553, forward strand.
TCAGGCCGGGATCAGCCGAGGCGCTCGCCGTGCAGGGAGACGTCGAGACCCTCGCGCTCCTCTTCCTCGGTCACGCGCAGGCCGACGATCACGTCCACGATCTTCAGCAGGATCCAGCTGACGATGGCCGTGTACACGAAGGTCGCGATCACCGCGTAAAGCTGGATCATGAACTGCGACATGCTGCCGACCACGCCCTCGGGCAGCGCTGTGGTGGCCGAGAGCGGGCCATAGGCGAAGAAGCCCGTCAGCAGCGCGCCGACGATGCCGCAGATGCCATGCACGCCGAAGGCGTCCAGGCTGTCGTCATAGCCGCACCAGTGCTTGAGCGCGGTGGCGCCCCAGAAGCCGGCCAGGCCGGCGACCACGCCGATGATCAGCGCCGGAACCGGCAGCACGAAGCCCGAGGCCGGGGTGATGGCAACGAGGCCCGCAACCGCGCCCGAGATCGCGCCAAGGACGGAGGGCTTGCCCTTACCCATCCACTCCGCGAAGAGCCAGGCGAGGGCGGCGGCGGCGGCGGCAATCTGCGTCACCAGCATGGCCATGCCCGCACGGCCACCGGCCGCGCCCGCGGAACCCGCGTTGAAGCCGAACCAGCCCACCCAGAGCAGGGCCGCGCCGATCACGGCGAAGGCGAGGTTGTAGGGGGCCATGTTGTCGTGGCCGAGACCGATGCGCTTGCCCAGCACGATGGCCGCGACCAGGCCGGCCACGCCCGCATTGATGTGCACCACCGTGCCACCCGCAAAGTCCAGCGCACCCAGGCCGAAAATCCAGCCATTCGGATGCCAGACCCAATGGGCGATCGGCGAGTAGACCACCACCAGCCACAGGATGGTGAAGAGCACCATGGCCGAGAACTTCATGCGCTCGGCGAAGGCACCGGTGATCAGGGCCGGGGTGATGATGGCGAAGGTCATCTGGAACATCAGGAAGACCGTCTCGGGGATGGTGAAGGCCACCGCCGAATCGCCCGTGCCCAGGGTAAAGGGCTTGTCCCAGTTCTCCGCCACGCCGCGGAGGAACAGCTTGGAAAGGTCGCCGACATAGGCTCCACCCTCGCCGAAGGCGAGGCTGTAGCCGACCACCATCCACACGATCGTCGCGATGGCGACGATCGCGAAGGACTGCATCATCGTCCCCAGGATGTTCTTCTTGCGGACCATGCCGGCATAGAAGAGCGCGAGGCCGGGAATGGTCATCATCAGGACCAGCGCCGTGGAGGTCAGCATCCAGGCCGTGTCGCCGGTATTTACAGTGGCGTCCGCGGCCGGGGCGTCCTGAGCCAGGGCTGGGCCAGCCAGCAGCGCGGCACCCGCCAGCCCCAGGGTGGACAGCTTCGCGGCGGTCATTGCCCAGCCGCGCGAATCGGGTCGCATCGTCGTTTCCTTGTTTGTCATCGTGAGGTTCACAGGGCGCTCGCGTCAGTCTCGCCAGTGCGGATGCGCAGCGCGCGCTCCAGGTCCAGCACGAAGACCTTGCCATCGCCGATCTTGCCGGTGCGCGCGGTGTTGGCGATCGCCTCCACCACGGCATCCACCAGCTCCGACGGTACGGCCACCTCGATCTTCAGCTTGGGCAGGAAGGAGACCTGATACTCGGCGCCGCGATAGATCTCCGTTTGCCCCTTCTGGCGGCCGAAGCCCTTCACCTCGGTCACCGTCAGCCCCTGCACGCCGAGCGGGGTGAGCGCCTCGCGCACCTCGTCCAGCTTGAACGGCTTGATGATCGCCATCACCAACTTCATCGTGTCGCGGCCCCCTTCCTCCGCTTGGACCAAGCGAGCGATGCGAGTTGCGTGCCAAGCCTGTTACAACCAATTGGAGTGGCAGGTTCTGGTGTATTGCCTAAATCATGGGCAGAACACCGCCCCGTGATGCAGGAAAGATCGATGATGCCAACCGACGCCGCCATGCCAGAGGTCGATGTGCTGGTGATCGGGGCGGGCCCGGCCGGCGCCACCTTGGCGGCAGCGTTGGCCACCGGCGGGGTGTCGGTGGCGGTGGTGGATGCCCAGCCGCTGCCGCCCATGGAACTGCCGGCCTTCGACGGGCGCGCCTATGCCATCGCGGCCAGCAGCCGGAACCTGCTGGAAGCCGCCGGGATCTGGGATCACTTGCCGGCCCCGTCCTGCGCCATCACGGGCATCCGGGTCACGGATGGTCGCCCGGGGGAGCGCCCCTCCAGCCTGCACCTGCATTTCGACGCGGCGGCGATGGGGGAGGACGCCTTCGGCTGGATGGTCGAAGCACGGTCGCTGCGCGTGGCGCTGAACGCGAGGATGGCCACGCTGCCGGCCCTACAGGTGCTGGCGCCGATCACTGTCTCGCTCGAACGCTCGGCGGAGGGCGTGGTGGCGCGGCTGGCGGATGGGTGCATAATGCGGGCCCGGCTGGCGGTTTCGGCGGAGGGCCGGAAGAGCACCCTGCGTGGCGAGGCCGGCATCGGCGCCACGCGACTGGACTACCAGCAGTCCGGAATCGTCTGTGCCATCGCGCATGAGCGCCCGCATAACGGCACGGCACTGGAGGCCTTCCTCCCGAACGGCCCCTTTGCCCAGCTTCCTCTTCCCGACGCCTCCCCGGATGGTGACGATGAGCGCGCCCAGGCTGCACGGGAGGGCTTCCCACATGCCTCCGCCATCGTGTGGTCCGAGCGCAGCAGCCTGGCCCCGCATTTCATGGCCATGGACGCCCCTGCCTTCACGCGGGAAGTGGTGCGGCGCATGGGCAACCATCTGGGCGCGCTGCGCCTGGTCGGCGGGCGCTGGTCCTATCCGCTCTCCGCCCTGCAGGCGATGCGCTTCGCCGATACCCGCCTGGCCCTGGTGGGCGATGCCGCCCATGGCATCCATCCCATTGCGGGTCAGGGTCTGAATGTCGGCTTCCGCGACGTGGCGGCGCTGGCGGAGCTGGTGATCCAGGCTAAGGCCGCCGGCGAGGATGTCGGAGCTCCATCCCTGCTGGCGGCCTATCAGGCCGTGCGCCGGCCGGATTCCCTGGTGATGCTAGGGGCAACCCATGCCCTGGAACGGCTGTTCGGGAACGACCTGGCCCCCATCCGTATCGCGCGCCGCCTGGGCATCGCGGCCGTGGACCGGATGCCGGCCCTGAAGGGCTTCTTCGCCCGGCGAGCCATGGGCTTCGGCGGCGGAATGACATCCGGGCTGCTGTCGGGGCGCGGGATCACACCGGTGGGGTGAGGGACGACTCAGGGAGGGCAAAGCCTCCCGGTTCCGCAACCCACCCCCGCGTACCTCCCCCGTGCGATGCGTTGCGCCCGGTGCTAGAGGGCCGCCCTCCCGGCCCGGGAAAACGGGCGGAGGGATAACACACGGCCGCGTTCACGCCGGTCCGGAGTAGAGGGGCAGGCCGCGCATGGCGGGACAGGGTGGCGGGCACCGCCGGCAGAACCGGAAGCCCAAGGGGCGGCCGCTGGACGGCTGGCTGATCGTCGACAAGCCCACGGGCATGGGCTCCACCGATGTGGTGACGAAGCTCAAGCGCGCCTTCGACGCGCAGAAGGTTGGGCATGGCGGCACGCTGGACCCGCTGGCGACGGGCATCCTGCCCATTGCCTTCGGGGCGGCGACCAAGGCGGTGCCCTATGTCATGGACAGCACGAAGATCTACCGCTTCACGCTGAAGATGGGCGACGAGCGGGACACGGATGATTCCGATGGAAAGACCATCGCGACCTCCGACTACCGTCCGACAAATGAGCAGCTTGAGGCGGCGCTGCCGGCCTTCCGCGGCGACATCATGCAGATCCCGCCGATCTACTCGGCCATCAAGGTGAATGGCGAACGCGCCTATGACCTGGCCCGCGAAGGCCAGGTGGTAGAGCTGCAGCCCCGCCCGGCCCGGGTGGACCGGTTCGAGCTGGTGGAGCGGGTGGACGACGACACCGCTATCTTCCACGTGCAGAGCGGAAAAGGTGTCTATATGCGCTCCCTCGCGCGGGACCTGGCGCGGGCGGCGGGGACGGTGGGGCATATCGCCGCTCTGCGCCGGCTGCGGGTCGGCCCCTTCCGGGAAGAGCACGCGATTCCGCTGGACAGGCTGGTCGTTACGGGGGATACCCCGCCCCCTTCCCCGGCGCTTCTGCTGCCGGTGACGACCGCGCTGGACGACATCCCGGCACTGGCCGTTACCGAGAGTGAGGCCGCCCGGCTCTCCTTCGGCCAAGAATTGTCCCTGGTCGAGTTCATGGGCCGGGTTCCGCAGGCGGCCAACCCCGATGGGGGTCTGGTTCGCGTGTTGTCGGGGGAGCGCCTGATGGGATTGTGCCGCTTGGGGGAGGGGCTTCTCCGCCCCGAACGCTGGCTCGCCCGCAGCGACCGCTAGAACCCCTTACATCAGGATATCCCGATGTCGATGATCACTGCCGAGCGCCGCAGCGCGCTCATCAAGGAATACGCCACCGCCCCGGGCGATACCGGCTCGCCGGAAGTCCAGGTTGCGCTGCTCTCCGAGCGCATCTCGTCGCTGACGGAGCACATGAAGGCCCATCCGAAGGACTTCCACTCCCGGCGCGGCCTGCTGGTGCTGGTCGGCCAGCGCCGTGGCCTGCTGGATTATGTGAAGCGCAAGAACCAGCAGCGCTACGAGAGCCTGATCGGGCGCCTCGGCCTGCGTCGCTGAGATAGAAGGCCGGGGAAGGAAATCTTCCCCGGCCTTTTTCTTTCAGTAGCGCCGCCGCCGCGCCGACCAGACGAGCGGCGCGACCGAGAGGATGATGCCCGACACAAGGGCGCCGATCGCCAGCAGCCCGGCGGGCGTCACGCGGACTTCCGCCCTCAGGCTGACATGCTCGCCGAGCCTCACCTCCGCCGTTGCGGTCTGCACCACCGGTCCTGTCCCGGACGGGCGGTCCCCGTCCTGTTCTCCCGCCCGCTGAACAACCAATGGCCTTGCCGGGTTTGCTTCAGGCATCCGTCTCGCGTCCCCATTCGCGAATATCGGCGATGAAGGCGGTGGGAACCTCCATGGCGGCGAAGTGGCCGCCCTTCGGCTGGTCGATCCATCGGTTCACGGCATAGCCGCGCTCCACCCAGCTTCGCGGCGGGAAGGGCGAGCGTGGGTCGGGATAGGCGGCAATGGCGGTGGGCACCTGCACCCGGCGGCCCGGCGGAATCTTCCGCACATTCTCGGCCTGTGCACCGGCATAGTACCAGGCAGCCGTCGTGAAGGCGTCGTTCATCACGTAAATCATGATGTTGGTCAGCAGCTGGTCGCGGCTGAAGATCGCCTGGAAGGGCCGGTCGCGGTGGTCGGACCAGTCATGGAAGCGCTCCACGATCCAGGCGGCCTGGGCGAGTGGGTTGGCCTGCATGGCATAGGCCAGGGATTGCGGTTTCGTGCCCTGGAGCTGGGCATAGGCGCCGAGCTTCTGCTGGTTGGCGTCGAAGGCGGCTTTCCAGGCCTTCTCCTCGGGCGTTCCAGGCTCCGCATCAGGCTGCGTGAGCAGGTAGTTCAGATGGATGGCCTTTACCGAGCCCGGGTAGTCGAGGGCGAGCCAGGCGGAGACTCCCGCGCCCCAGTCCCCGCCCTGCGCGCGATAGCGGCCATAGCCCAGGCCGCGCATCAGCGCATCGAACAGCCGGGCGGTGGTACGGGGGCCGATGGGTGACCGGGGCTTGCCGGAAAAACCGAAGCCGGGGAGGGAGGGGATGACGAGGTCAAAGGCGTCCTCCGCCGTGCCGCCATAGCGGGAGGGAAAGGCCAGCGGCCCGATCACCTGCCAGAATTCATAAACCGAGCCCGGCCATCCATGAGTGAGCAGGAGAGGCCGCCGCCCGCCCGCCTCGCCGACGACGTGCACGGCGTGAATGTCGATGTTCTCAACACGGGCCATGATCTGGGGATAGCGGTTCAGTTCGGCCGCGGCGGCCTCCGCATCGAAGCCCTCCACCCAGTGATCGCGCAGGGCGGAGAGGAAGTCCGGGTCGCAGCCGTAGCGCCAGCCATCCTCGCCCTCTGGTGCGCGCGGGAAGGTGAAGGCGCCGAGCCGCTCCCGAAGGCGGTCGAGCGCGGCTCCGGTCCAGCGGATCTTGAAAGGGGTTGTCTCCATCATCGACCTATCCTGGCAGCGCGGCGGACGGAGGATGCAACGCTGAAGCGGGCCGGATGGTGGCAAGGCTGCCCAAGGCCGGGCTTTCGCCTGTCGCGGAGAGCAGTCTATGCTTCGCGCCAGAGGAAACTGTTTAAGGATTTGGGACGATGGGAAAGATCCCGCGTCGGGGCGTCTTCGCTGCAGGGCTCGCCCTTGCGGCACCACGCCTCGCTCTGGCCCAGGACGGCCAGCAGCTTGCCATCGCCACGGGCACCACGGGCGGCGTGTACTATCCGCTGGGCGGCGCGCTGGCCAATCTCTTCTCCCGCCAGCTTCCCGGCATGTCGGCCACGGTCGAGGTGACAGGCGGATCGGTCGGTAACCTGCAGCTTCTCGGCGCGGGCCGCGTGGGGATGATCTTCACCCAGGTGGATGCCGCGGTGGATGCGGTCCAGGGCAAAGACCGGTTCCGCGGGCGGCCGGTGCCGGCGCGGGCCATCGCGGTGATCTACACCAACCGCATGCAGGCCGTGACGACGGTTGCCACGGGGATCAAGAGCATCCCGGACATGAAGGGCAAGCGCGTCTCGACCGGCGCGCCGGGCTCGGCGACCGAAGTGATGGCGCTGCGGCTGATCGAGGCCGCCGGGCTGGACCCGGCGAAGGACTTCCGGGCGCGGGAGCGACTCTCCCCGGCGGAATCGACCAACGCCATGAAGGACGGAAAGCTCGACGCGTATTTCTTCGTCTCGGGCGTGCCGACGAGTGCGATCACCGATCTGGCGGCGAGCCCCGGCATCCAGATCCAGATGATCGACCATGACCAGTACACCGCGAAAATCACCGAGAAATACGGGCCGGTCTATTTCAACGAGGTGATCCCCAAGGGGACCTATCCCGGTCAGGAGACCGACAACAAGCAGATGTCGGTGGCTAATGTGCTCGCCGTGCGCGAGGACATGCCGGCGGATCTCGTGACGAAGCTGCTGCGCATCACCTGGGAAGGCCGCGAGGAGCTGGCGCGCACCCATGCCGAGGCGCGCAACTTCAAGCTGGAGGGCCAGAAGACTGCGGCCGCCGGCATTCCGTGGCACCCCGCTGCGGAAGCTTTCTGGAAGGCGGCTGGGGCCAATCTCGCCTGATGCGGCGCGAGGAACTGGCGGCCCCGTCCGACGGGCCGCCCGGCGCTGCCTCTACTGTAACGGATCTGGGCTCGGCACTGCCGCCGGAGGTGGCGCCGGGATCGCTGGATGCCGCGACCACGGCCAAGGTCGAGGCGCTGATCGAGGAGGAAGAGGGAGCCCAGCACCGCTTTCGTGGAATCCTGGCCTGGATCGGCACGGCGCTGGCGCTGGCGATGAGCCTGTTCCATCTCTGGGCCGCCTGGGACATCGTGCCGACGACCACGCTGCGCTTCGTGCATGTCGGCTTCGCGATGGTGATCGGCTTCTACCTGTTTCCGGCCGCGCGCCGTTTCCGGCATCGCTTCATGCCCTGGGACGCGGTGCTGATCGCGGCGGGGCTCTACTGCACCTGGTACCTGATCGCGGGCGGCGACGACCTGCAGGATCGGGTGATTTTTCCCGAAACAATGGATCTCGTGGTCGGCTGGATGCTGGTCGCGCTGGTGCTGGAAGTGACGCGGCGGACGACCGGCTGGGTGATGCCGGTCGTCGCCATCGTCTTCATCGCCTATGCGTTTTTCGGCAACCACCTGCCCGCGCCCTGGACGCATCGCGGGTACGATTCTGAGCGGCTGATCCCGCATCTGGCGGTGGGGTTGGATGGCATCTTCGGCACGGCGGTGGATGTCTCGGCGACGCTGATCATCCTGTTCACGATCTATGGCGCCATCCTGCAGCTCAGTGGTGCCGGGAAGTTCTTCGTGGACTTCTCCTTCTCCGTCATGGGCGGGAAGGCGAGCTCGGCGGGCCGGACGGTTGTATTGTCCTCCTTCCTGCTGGGCGGGCCCTCCGGCTCCGGCGTGGCGACCACTGTCACCCTCGGCACGGTCGCATGGCCGATGATGAAGAAGGTGGGGTACCGGGCTGCCGATGCGGGCGGGCTGCTGGCCGCGGGCGGGCTCGGCGCGATCATCTCGCCACCCGTGCTGGGAGCCGCGGCCTTCCTGATCTCCGAATATCTGAAGATCGGGTATCTCGACGTGCTGCGCATGGCGGTGATCCCGACCTGCCTTTACTACGCCTCGCTGCTTTTCATGGTGGAGCTGGACCAGCGGCGCCTGGGGGCGGCGGGGAAGACGGTGGAAGTGCCCGCCGCGACGCCGGCCTGGGAACTGGCAAAGAAATACGGGTTCCACTTCTCCTCGCTGATCGCGATCATCGTCTTCATGGTGCTGGGCTACAGCTCCACCCTCGCCGTGCTCTACGCGATGGTCGTGGCCGTCGTGCTTTCCTTCCTGCGGAAGGAGACGGCGCTCTTCCCGCGCAAGCTGATCGAGGCGCTGGCCATCGGCGCCATCCAGTCGGTCGGCATCGCAGCGACCTGTGCCTGCGCGGGCATTATCGTCGGCGTGATCACGCTCACCGGGCTGGGACTGAAGTTCTCGGACATCGCCATCCAGGCTGCGAACGGGTCCATCCTCGGCACGGCACTGTTCACGGCGCTGATCGTCTGGATCATCGGCCTCGCCGTACCGGTGACGGCCAGCTACATCATCTGCGCCGTGGTGGCGGCGCCGGCGCTGATGAAGTTGGGCGTGCCGGACTACGCGGCCCATATGTTCGTCTTCTACTACGCGGTGTTGAGCGAGGTTTCGCCGCCGACCGCCCTGTCGCCCTTCGCGGCGGCCGCGATCACGGGGGCCGGGCCTTACTCCACGACGCTCCAGGCCTGGAAATACACGCTGCCGGCCTTCGTGCTGCCCTTCGTCTTCGTGACCGATCCGGAGGGGGTAGGGCTGCTGCTCTCGCTGACGCCGCAGATGACCTGGCTGGACGTGGCCTGGCAGATCATCCTGGCCACGGCGGGGCTCGCGGCACTGGCGGCGGCCTGCCAGGGATATTTCGTGCGCGGGCTGAACGCGGCTGAGCGGGTGGGCTTCGCGGCGGCGGGGCTGCTGCTGGTCTTCCCGGCATTGCTGGAAGGGGTGGTGCCCTGGCTGCCGGCACCGCATTGGATCGGGCTGGCGCTGGCTGCTGCGCTCCTGGCTTTGCAGGGACGCGGCCGGGTGTTGGCCTGAAAACAAAAAGGCCCGGGGGATGACCCCCGGGCCTTGTGCACCAGCACCAAAGATGGAGGCCGGGGAGAATTCCTTCTCCCCGGCCTTTCTCACGCCGCCTCGCTCTCCGCGCGGCGGGCGTGCTTCTTGCGCTCATGCGGATCGAGGTAGCGCTTGCGGAGCCGGATCGCGCTCGGCGTCACCTCCACCAGCTCGTCCTCCTCAATATAAGCGATCGCCTGCTCGAGGCTCATGCGGCGGGGCGGAACCAGCAGAAGCGCCTCATCCTTGCCGGCGGCACGGATGTTGGTGAGCTTCTTCTCCTTGATCGGGTTCACGTCCAGGTCGTTCTCGCGCGAATGCTCGCCGAGGATCATGCCCACATAGACCTTCACGCCCGGATCCACGAAGAGCGTGCCGCGCTCCTGCAGGGCGAAGAGGGAGTACTGCACCGCCTCGCCATCCGAGTTGGAGATCAGCGAACCCTTCACGCGCCCCTCGATCGGCCCGGCCCAGGGCTGATAGCCGATGAACAGGCGGTTCATCATGCCGGTGCCACGCGTGTCCGTCATGAACTCGCCATGATAACCGATCAGGCCGCGGGACGGGATGTGGAAGGTCAGGCGCACCTTGCCACCGCCCGAGGGCCGCATGTCCTGCATCATGCCCTTCCGCAGGGACAGCTTCTCGACGACCACGCCCGAATAGCCCTCGTCCACGTCGACGAGCACCTCCTCGAAGGGCTCCTCCTTCTGGCCCGTCTCCGGGTTCTCGCGGGTGAGGACGCGCGGGCGGCCGATGGTCAGCTCAAAGCCCTCGCGGCGCATCGTCTCGATCAGCACGCCGAGCTGGAGCTCACCGCGCCCGGCCACCTCGAAGGCGTCCACTTCCTCGGACACCTTCACCTTGATCGCCACATTGCCCTCCGTCTCCTTGAAGAGGCGGTCGCGGATCTGGCGGGAGGTGACCTTCTTGCCCTCACGACCGCCCAGCGGGCCGTCATTGATGCGGAAGGTCATGCTCAGGGTCGGCGGATCGACCGGAATGGCCGGCAGCGGCTCGGTCACCTCGGGGGCGGCGATCGTGTCGGGGATCGTGGCGTCGGACAGGCCGGCGATGGCGATGATGTCGCCCGCCTGAACCTCGTCCACCGGCACGCGCTCCAGGCCGGAGAAGGTCATCAGCTTCGTCAGGCGGCCGGTCTCCACGACGCTGCCATCCTGGCGCAGCACGCGCACGGGCATGTTCACCCGCGCCACGCCCTGCTCAACGCGCCCCGTCAGGATGCGGCCCAGGAAGTTGTCGGCCTCAAGGATGGAGGCGTTCATGGCGAAGGGGGCGTCGAGGTCCACCTTCGGGGCCGGCACATGGCTCAGGATCAGGTCGAACATCGGGGACAGGTCCTTGCGCGGCCCGTCCATCGACAGGTCGGCCCAGCCCTGGCGGCCCGAGGCGAACATGGTGTGGAAGTCCAGCTGCTCATCCGTCGCTCCGAGCGCGGCGAAGAGGTCGAACACCTCGTTCAGCACCTCGTCCGCGCGGGCGTCCTGGCGGTCCACCTTGTTGATGACCACGATCGGCTTCAGCCCACGGGCCAGCGCCTTGGTCAGCACGAACTTGGTCTGCGGCAGCGGACCCTCGGCCGCGTCGCAGAGCACGATCGCGCCGTCCACCATGGACAGGATGCGCTCGACCTCGCCGCCGAAATCGGCGTGGCCTGGCGTGTCCACGATGTTGATCTTGGTGCCCTTCCACTCCACGGCCGTGGACTTGGCCAGGATCGTGATGCCACGCTCCCGCTCCAGGTCGTTGCGGTCCATGGCGCGCTCAGCCACCTGCTGGTTGGCACGGAAGGCGCCGGCCTGCTTGAGAAGGTTGTCCACGAGCGTCGTCTTGCCGTGGTCGACGTGGGCGATAATCGCCACGTTGCGGATGTTTTGTGTCACCGCGCGATGTCCCTTAACCTCGCGCCGAGGGGTCCCCCCGGCGCTGCGCGCGATGCCGGCCCATGCAGGGGTCCATCGCGCCATGTTTCGCATCCCCAAACGGGGATGCGGCCCTCCGCTCGACGTCCATCCATATGGAAGGCCCCGCGCGCATGGGCGGCGGGGCCTGTCTCGGCGGTTCGGCGTGTTGCAGCGCACAGATAGCGTGCCGCACACCGAATTGCGAGGGTTTCCGCGATGCCCCGGCCCCACCTCGCCCATGCATTGGGAGCGGGGCGGGAATGGACCGGGATCAGGCCGGACTCAGCCCCTGGGCGGCGTGGCCTCGGCAGGGATGCCGGGACCCTGGGGTACCGCAGGGCGCGGCCCTTCCCGCGTCGGCCGCGCCGGGCGCTGGAGATGGGGCGGCAAGGTCGGCGCGTCCACCGCGGTAGGCACGGTGTCCGGCAGCGGCCGGGCGCCGGGGCCCGTGGGGGTGGCGGGCAGAGCCGTCTCGGCCTGGTCCAGCGCGTTCAGCGCCGCCCGCGTATCGCCCTGTCCCGCCAGCCGGCGGGCGGAGCGGATCTGGCTCACCGCCGCGGTGCTCTGCGGCCGGTCGGCCTCGGTGGCAGCCACGGGATTGGTCAGGAGCCGCGTTTCAGCCCGCTCCAGCGCCTCGACCGCGCGCCCGGTGCTGCGGCGGACCAGGAAGGTGCGGGCCTCGGCGAGCAGGGCGCGGGCCTGCTCCACGCCGCTGATATCGGCATCGGCTGCATTGCGGTTCTGGGCGGGAACATAGGGGGTGGCGGTCGGGGCAGCGCGCTCGCGCTGCATCTCCCGGAGCGCCGGGTCTGCCCCGGACGGACCAGGAGCCTGGGCCAGGGCCGGGGTGGCCAGGGCTATGGCCGCCAGCACCGCGGTCAGGGACGTCGTGCGGATCATGCGTTCTCCTTCGTCTTCGATCGCCAACGCGCCGGGGAGGGATCGGCTTCGTGGTATGGCGATGGCCCGTTCCGGTAGCCGCTTCCCTGAGGTCTCCGAATGACTGCTTCTGGCAGGCTTAGCTCAGGGCCCACCGGGACGCCTCGGCAGATCTCCGCTGAAACGCCGATCGATGGTGGAGTCCGGGGAGCATGATGCTCTCCGGCGGAGGGTCCAGGGAGGCAGAGCCTCCCTGGGGCCATCTCAAATCCCGACGAGCTTCCGGAGGTCGGCCTGGGGCCGGGCCCCGAAATGAGAGATCGCCTCGCTGGCCGCCACGCTGCCCCAGCGACCGCATTCAGCCAGGGGCAGGCCCCGGGCATGGGCTGCGAGGAAGCCGGCGGCATAGGCGTCGCCGGCCCCGGTCGTGTCGATCATCGTGGTCGGAACCGCCGGAACCTCGATCACCTGCCCGCCCGCGCCCGTGTTGGGGGCAATGATCCGGCTGCCCTTCTCGCCACGCGTCATCGCGACCAGCTTGCCGGTTGCGGCGAAGGCCCGCGTCGCCGCCTCCGCGTCGCTCACCTGGAACAGGGACAACGCCTCGTCCTCGTTGGCAAAGACAATGTCGCAGTCGCGGGCGATGAAATCGAGGAAAGCGGCGCGGTGCCGCCCGACGCAGAAGCTGTCCGACAGGGTCAGCGCCACCTTGCGCCCCGCCCCATGGGCGATGGCGGCGGCCTTGCGGAAGGCAGCCTGCGCCGCCGGCGGGTCGAAGAGATAGCCTTCCAGATAGGTCAGGGCCGCGGATTCCACCGAGGCCTGGTCCACATCGGCTTCCCCGAAGGTCACGCAGGCGCCGAGATAGGTGTTCATCGTCCGCTGCCCGTCCGGGGTCACCAGGATCAGGCAGCGCGCGGTCGGGTCACCGCCCTTCAGCGGTGCGGTCGGGAAGGCGATGCCCAGCTTCTTCAGATCCTCGGAGAAGGCCCGGCCCGGCGCGTCATCCGCCACCTTGCCCAGATAACCGACCTTCGCGCCCAGCGCGGCTGCCGCCGCACAGGTATTGGCGGCCGAGCCGCCGCCGGTCTGGATGCCTTCGCCCACCGCGGCGTGGATCGCTTCGGCACGGGCCGTGTCGATCAGCGCCATGCCGCCCTTGGTCATGCCCCATTGCGCCAGGGTGGCATCCGTGGCCGAGGCCACCACGTCCACGATGGCATTGCCAATGCCCAGGATGTCCAGCGCTGCCTGCTGATCCGCCATTGCCCGTCAGTTCCCATGCCGCCGGGCGTGCCCGGCCCTTTTCGGAGGGGCGCCCGGCCCCGATCGGCGCCGCCATACCATGCGGCGTCACGGCCGGAACCTGCCCGGCGTAACAGACGAATGATTCTCCGCCCGATTCGTCCATCGGCCGTTGTGCCCTGTCTGCTGGCCGTGATAGCCGAGTCCGGCAGGTGCGGGACCGGGGGGGTCCCCTCCGCGCCAGGCTGCTGCCCGTCTGGTTTGCCGGCCCGTTCGCGGGATCCGCGACCGCCCGGCCGGCAGGCCGCGCAATGTCCGTGACCGCCTTTGCCAGGGGGATCTGCCATGTCCGTCTTCCGCCGCCGACCGACCGACCAAGGGCCCAGTGAGGCCGTGGAACCCACGACCGTGCCCGTTTTGCGCGATCCCGAGTTATCGGTGCCCCCTTTCCGTCCCACTCCGGGGCAAGCCGCCCCCAAGGACACCACCATGAGCCTGCCGCCCAAGCCTACCGCGCCTCAGGGCCCTGCTGCCGCCCCCGGCGTGTCCATGCCGCCGCGCCCGGCCGCCCGTCCGGCGGCATCGGCCGCCGAGCGCCGTACCCTCGTGGTCGGCAAGGGCATCTCGCTCCAGGGCACGGTGAACGATGCCGAGCGCCTGGTCGTTGAGGGCACGGTCGAGAGCCAGATGATCCAGGCGGCCGAGCTGCAGATCGCCCAGTCCGGCGTTTTCAAGGGTGAGGTCCAGGTCGAGGACGCCGAAATCGCCGGCGTGTTCGATGGCACCATCACCGCCCGTGGTTCCCTGACCATCCGTTCCACCGGCCGCGTGCTGGGCGTGGCGCGCACCCGCAAGCTCTCGGTGGAGGAGGGCGGCCAGCTCTCCGGCCGCATGGAGATGCTGAGCGAGGGACAGGAGGCGGCCCCGCCCAGCGCACCCGTCCCGGCGCCGCAGCCTGCCATGGCCCCGCAATACGCGGCGCCGGCCCTGACCCCGTATAACGACTGATCATCCCGATGCGCGGCCATGCGGCCGCGCATCCCTGCTGGCCATCTGCATTCCGGGGCAACGGGACCGGCGATGATCGCGTCAACCGGTGGCGTCTGTCGCCTGGCCCCTGTTCTGCGCGGGGCCGGGTGGATCGTTCCGTTCGCCCTGCTGCTTGCGAGCTGCGCTCCTGCCGGCCCGGACCGCGCCGCCAGCGAAGTGCTGGAGAAGGTGCTGGAGCAGCACCGCGCCAGCATCGCCGCGCTGGATACAACGCCCCGGCCGCCGCCCCGTTCCGCCACGCACCGCCTGGCCCCTGGCAGCGTTGCCGCCCTTCTGGGCCAAACCCAGGAGGCTGTCCTGGCCGCGCTTGGGCCTCCAGCGCGGCGCCGGCCCGAGGGCCAGGCTGAAATCTGGCTCTACCAAGGGCCTCGTTGCGCCCTGGATCTCATTCTGTACCGCGATCGCGCCACGGCGCGTGTCGCCTGGGCCGCGGCGCGCGCCAGCGGAACGGAACGCGAGACGGAAGCAGGGTGCCTGACCGAGCTGGGGGCAGGGTAGGAACCGGCCCGCTAGGCTCCGCCGCGTGTAAGTGGGCATATAGGCAGACAAGTTTGGTCCGAAGCGGCATCTCCGCTTTGCGGCATGCGAGATGGCGAAACGAACACACTTCGGCCCCGCGCTGCTCGCGGGCAGTGCCCGGACCGAAGCCAGTGATCCGCAACCGAACGCTGGATCGGGCGGCTTGCAAACCCCCGAGCAACGGTGACGCTTCGAGAACTTGGACACTGAGCAAGGGATCAGCGGCATGAGCGAGGTGGACCTTCCCCAACGGCAAGAGCCTGCGCGGCAGCCAGCGATTGCAGAGCGGCAGGGCCTCGCGGCGAACGGCTACGTCGCTCTGCTGGCCATCCTGGTGCTGGTCCTCTGCGGTGTGCTGCTGATCGCGAACGGTGCACCTGTCGGCAACAGGGGGCGGATCTTCACGGGATTTGCGCCGTTGCTGCTCGGCCTGTTCCTGCTGCGGGGCCTCTATATCCTGGCACCGAATGAGAGTGCCGTGTTCCTGCTCTTCGGCTCCTACCGTGGCGGCGATAGCAGGACGGGGCTGCGTTTTACGAACCCGCTCTATGCGCGTTCCAAGGTGTCCCGGCGTCTGCGCACGCATGAGATCGCGGCGCTGAAGGTCAATGATGCCGTGGGCAACCCGATCGAGATCGGCGCCGCGGTGGTGTGGTCGGTCTCAGATGCTGCGGCGGCCCTGCTGGAGATCAATGATTACGAGAGTTTCGTGCGGGTGCAGAGTGATACCGCGCTGCGCCGGATTGCGGGCAGCCACGCCTATGACAGGGCAGAGGTCGCCATCGCTGAGGGACAGGCCGAGGCGCCCCTGGGAAAATCCATCCC
This sequence comes from Roseomonas chloroacetimidivorans, assembly GCF_049629625.1. Classification (NCBI taxonomy): domain Bacteria; kingdom Pseudomonadati; phylum Pseudomonadota; class Alphaproteobacteria; order Acetobacterales; family Roseomonadaceae; genus Roseomonas; species Roseomonas chloroacetimidivorans. Next base: position 19,276 of record NZ_JBNBZS010000026.1, read on the forward strand.
GCGGCCTCCAGCGACGCTGCTGGATGGCGGTGACGAGGTGGTGCTCGCACTGGCGCGGGAACTGCAGGACCGGGTGCGCCGCGCCGGGATCAGGGTAGAGGAAGCACGGATCACGCACCTCGCCTATGCGCCCGAGATTGCCGGGGCGATGCTGCGGCGGCAGCAGGCGGAGGCGGTGCTCTCCGCCCGGCGGAAGATCGTGGCCGGCGCGGTGGACATGGTCGAGGACGCGCTGTCGGCCTTGGAACGCAAGGGGCTGGCACTGGACCCGGAGCGGCGGGCGGCCATGGTCGCCAACCTGCTGGTGGTCCTGGTTGGCGACAAGGACGCCACCCCCGTGATCAACGCCGGAATGATACCGCGGGAATGAGTGGTGGAGGGCATCAGACCCGATGGGGGCCGCGTCCATCGCTCCCTACGGCCGCCGCGCCCCGCGGAGACTCACGCCAGAGGGCCGGTCCGAAACAGGGAAACACGCAGCCCGCCATGCGGAACGGGCGCATCGGTCGGCAGGAACGGCAATCCGGTTGCATAGGCCAGCCTGGGCTCGCTCGTAATGATCCCGACACGCCAGCCCGTGAAGCGGCTCTTCAGCATCTGCCCGAGTGCGCGGTACAATGGGGACAACTTCGTCCTGTCCCCGATGCGGGTGCCGTAGGGCGGGTTGACGATGACGAGGCCCGGCGGGCGCGAGGACTTCGCTGATCGTGGCCTGCCGGAATTCGGTGTAGTCGGAGACGCCCGCGCGCTCGGCATTCGCGCGGCTCATGGCGATTGCTCCGGCATCCCTGTCGCTCCCATAGAAGCGGGCGGCCGGTGTGCGCCGGCTCTTCACCTCGCGCATGCGCTGCCAGGCGGCCGCATCGAAGGTTGCGAGCTTCTCAAAGGCGAAATGGCGGGCGCGGCCCGGATTGAGGCGTGCCGCAATTTCCGCCGCCTCGATGACGAAGGTACCGGATCCGCACATCGGGTCGAGCACGGGTTCGGCGCCGTCATAGCCGCATTGCTGCAGGAAGAGCGATGCCATGGTCTCCCGCATCGGTGCCGCGTTGATCGCTTCCTTGTAACCACGCTTGTGCAGTGCTTCGCCTGAGGTATCGACGCTGATAGTGCAGATGTCGTGCTCGATGCGCACCCTCACGAGGATCTCGGCGTCCGGCGAATGGGGCGCGCCGAGTGTTTCCCGGATGGCGGTCTCGATCCGCTCGGCCGCGGCACCGCTATGATAGATACGCGATGCCGTGCAGGACGCCTCCACCCGGAATGGCACGTCGGGGCGTAGGACGCTGTTCCACGCGACGCGGCGCGCGCGGCTGTCGAGCTGCGCGAGATGAACGACACGGAAGGAGTCGATGCGCGCCAGGACGCGGCCGGCCCCCCGGATCCACAGGTTCGCACGCCAGACTTCCGGCCAGCCGCCCTTGAGGACAACGCCGCCAGGAACGGGCTTCGGTTGCTTGAATCCCTTGCCGCGCACTTCGGCGCAAAGCACGGGTTCCAGGCCCGGTGCCGCCGCAAGAAATATCTCGAAGTCTTTGTCCTGCGTCATCTCGCCTGCATGACTGGAAGTAAGCGCATCACCGCACCTTTCTCCGCCTGTGTGGGCTCAAGGACAGGCACAGTCACGCTTGGCCCTCGTACCACCCCGCCAGAGGCACGGCCATCATGGCCGGTGTTCCATACCCAGTCATTCCGGTCAGCATCATCGACCGGACTGATACCCGCCTCCGGGAAGCCGATCGAAGCGCCTGGATGGCCGGGATCGGCGTTTAGCTGCTGATCGCGGCCAGTTCCGAGCGGAAACCCGGCGAGCACGACCGCCAAGCCTTTCCATGCCCTGGTCGCCCAAGGCTCGGGATTGCTCCAGCCAGATTGGTCCTGGCACATTGCGGGCGGAGGCCAGGGCAGGTGCAGGGGCAGCCGGGTGGCCAAGAGGCTCGGGGCAGTGAGCGCGGCGCAGAGGCTAGCAACGGCTGGGGGCTTTTCATGACGGGAGCGCGGCGCTGAAAGCGGAACTCTCAGCTTCCGAGGCTCGCCGCATCGCGCTTGCCGCGCAGGGCTTCAACGCGTGGCGTCGCCGTGACGAGGTTGGGGCGGCACAGCTGCGCAAGGTCATCGGCCGTCTCGGCCTTCTTCAGATCGATAGCGTCAACGTCCTCGTGCGCGCCCATTACCTGCCGATCTTCTCGCGCCTGGGCTCCTACGATCGCGCGCTCCTTGAGGCGGTGGCGGTGGCCAGACCGAGGCGCTTCTTCGAATACTGGGGGCATGAGGCGTCGCTTCTGCCCATTGATTGCCAACCGCTGCTGCGCTGGCGCATGGCCCGTGCGCTTGGCGGCCGAGGCATCTGGCGGCAGCTCGAGCCCTTTGCGAAAGAAAGGCGGGGCGAGGCCGATGCGCTGCTCGCCCGCATTGCTGGCGAGGGGCCGCTGGCCGCTTCCGACGTGACGGGCAGCAGGGCTTCGCGGGGCATGTGGGTGTGGAGCGCCGCGAAGCATGCACTTGAATGGCTGTTCTGGGCGGGGCTGGTCACCTCGACGCATCGCCGAGGCAGCTTCGAGCGCGTGTATGACCTGCCCGAGCGGGTGCTGCCCCGCGCCATCCTCCAACTTCCGACGCCGCGCGGCGTCGACGCCCGGCGGGAACTTCTGGCGCGTTCGGCGCAAGCGCTTGGTGTCGCCACGGCGCATGACCTGCGCGACTATTACCGCCTCTCCCCCGCGGACGCGCAACTGCCCATCGAACAACTCGTGGAGGAGGGAACCATCATCCCCGTGCGTGTGCAGGGCTGGCAGCAGCAGGCCTATTTGCACAAGGACGCACGTACCGGCCGTAAGCTCGAGGGCTCGGCACTGCTGTCGCCCTTCGACCCACTTGTCTGGCACCGCCCGCGAACCGAGAGACTGTTCGGGTTCCGCTATCGTCTCGAGATCTACACGCCCGCTCACAAGCGCGAGCACGGCTACTATGTGCTTCCCTTCCTGCTGGACGGAGCTCTCGTCGCCCGCGTGGACCTCAAGGCGGATCGAAAAGCAGGCACCTTGGTCGTCCTGCGGGTGCATGTTGAGCAGGGTGCGCCACGATGCACGGTGGACCGATTGGTCGGAGAGCTTCGCCTGATGGCGTCATGGCTCGGACTGGGGAGCCTTACCGCCGCGCCCGCTGCCGCTATCGACAGTTTGCCCCCGGCCTCCGAGATCGGCGTCGACAGGCTGACCGCGAAGTCCACCCTGGCGGAAGAGCCCAGCTCGGCCGGATGACCTGGCTGGGCGCCCAGCTGCCACGACGAATTGCAGTCGGAAGCGGCAATTCCGCTTTCCGGAAGAACGGCCCGGAAGGCGGCCATAGGGATCCCAAAACGCTTCGGGCGGCCTTCCGGCGGAACACGGCCGCGGTCAGGAACGGGGCGGAGGACACCCGCCCACCCGGCCTCCTCAGTCCCCGATATAGGCCGCTAGCTCGTCAGGAGTTCCCTTCGGGAAGGCCTCCTTCAGGTGGTCGAGAAAGGCGGAGACACGCGCGCTTAGCAGCCGCCGGGACGGGTAGAGCGTCCACAGGGCGATGTCCGGCCCGTTCGCATCACCCCAGTGCACCAGCTTTCCGGCCGCAAGATCGCGGCTTACAAGCGATACCGGAAGGCGCCCGGCACCGACGCCCGCCCGGACCGCGTCGCGGACCATGATGAGCGACGACAGGCCGAGAACGGCGTCGGCCGTGATGCTCGAAGGACCGTCCGGCGTCACCACACTCCAGGATGAGATCCGGTCACCCAGGCCGCGCACGACCGCCGGAACGGCCGAACCATCCGCCGGCCGGGCAAGCGCCGGGCTCGCCACCACGACCAGCCGGTCACGCAGGAAGACCCGCCCGACCAGGCTCTCATCCGGATCCGGATTCACGCGGATGACGAGGTCATACCCTTCCTCCACCATGTCCACCTCCCGGTCCTCCGTCGTGACCTCCAGCCGGACCTCCGGGTGTTTCAGCGCGAACTCCGCCGCCAGCTTTCCCATCGCGATCTGGGAGAAGAGCAGCGGCGCGCTGATCCGCAGCCGGCCCTTTGGCCTGTTCACGCCCGACGCGATGGCCGCCGCCGCCTCGTCCAGTTCGGTGAGCAACGCCCCTGTGCGCTCGTAGAGCGCCCGTCCTTCCTGCGTCAGCTTGAGGGCGCGCGCGCCGCGCTCGAAGAGGCGCAGGTCGAGGCTGCTCTCCAGCTCTGCAACCCGGCGGGACAGGGTCGCCTTCGGGCGCCCTGTGGCGCGCGCGGCCCGGCCAAACCCCTCATGCCGGGCGACCAGGTTGAAGTCGGCCAGGGCAAGCAGATCCATGTGTTCCACCAGAGAGACATACCGTCCAAAACTAGCGTCTACTGGCCCGCGAGTGGATCGCTAATTTCCGGGACGCCCCTTGGCACCCATTCAGGAGCGATCCCCAATGACCATCCTCGTCACCGGCGCGACCGGCACCGTCGGCCGCCATGTCGTCCAGCAGCTCGTCAGCCGCAGCGCCGAAATCCGCGCACTCGTCCGCGATCCCGCGAAGGCGAACCTCCCCGCAGGCGTCAACCTGGTGCGGGGCGACCTGCTCGACGTCGCCTCCCTGCGCGGCGCGCTCTCGGGCGTCTCGACCCTCTTCCTGCTCAACGCCGTCGTGCCAGACGAATTCTCCCAGGCCCTGATCGCGCTCAACCTCGCCAGGGAGGCCGGCATCCAGCGGATCGTCTATCTCTCCGTCATCCACGCCGACCTCTACGTGAACGTGCCGCATTTCGCGGGCAAGTTCGGCGTCGAGCGGATGATCGAGCGGATGGGCCTCAACGCCACCATCCTGCGCCCCGCCTACTTCATGCAGAACGAACTCATGATCAGGGACGTGGTGCTCGACCACGGCGTCTACCCCATGCCGATCGGCGGCAAGGGGCTCGCCATGATCGACGCGCGCGACATCGGCGAGATCGCGGCGGTCGAGCTGATCCGCCGCGAACGCGCCGCCACGCCGCTTCCGTCGGACCGCATCAACCTGGTCGGCCCCGAGACGCTGACCGGAGCGGATGTCGCCGCCATCTGGTCGGAGGTCCTCGGGCGCCCGGTCACCTACGGCGGCGACGACACCGCCGGGTTCGAACAGAACCTCAGCCAGTTCATGCCGGGCTGGATGGCCTACGACATGCGCCTGATGAGCGAGCGCTTCCTCACCGAAGGGATGCTGCCCGAGGCCGGTGACGTGGAGCGCCTGACCGCGCTGCTGGGCCGCCCCCTGCGCTCTTACCGCAGCTTCGCCGCCGAGGTCGCCGCCTCGGCCTAGCGCCCGGGCGACATGCAACACCCACGACAAGGAACATCATCATGATCTACTCGGCCGCCACCGTCCCGGTGAACCCGGAAGGCGAGAACGCGCTGACCCGCACGCAGGTCTGGGAAGGGCTGGTCCTCAAGGCCCGCGACGCCCGCCTTTTCCTTCCGCCTAACTTCTGCACCCGCTGCGAGGTCGTGGAGGAGAGCGCGACGCACATCGTGCGTGAGGCCACGATCGCCGGCCAGGACCTGCGCGAGATCATCACCTTCGAGCCGCAGGGCAAGGTCACCTTCTTCCAGGCGACCGGCCCGCGCGAGGGCGCCATCGTGAACGAGCTCTTCGAGGACGAGGCCGGCGCGCTCCAGCTCCGGTTCTACTGCTACCTCGGGCTACGCGGCAGGGAGCCGAACGGTCCCGAGGAGAGGGCCGAGCAGGTGCAGTGCGACGGCGACAGGGGTTACAGGGCCGCCCTACTGTCCACGCTCAAACGCACCCGCGAGCTGACGGCCGAGGGCCGGATCTGATTCCCGCACGGAACCCGAAGGACGGGACGGCCCTGTCGGGGCGTTCCGCGTCTCAAGGAGGCATCAGTGAACGATGCAGCATGTGAAGGCATCCCGGCCGCCTGATCGTCCACCAGGCGCTCGCACGCGGATACGAGGTTCCGCGCCCCTTCGCTCGCCCGGACGGGGAGGCGATCTGGGGGGCTGGCCGCCGCTGGGGCAAGATCCTCAGCGTGCTCAACGGAAGGAAGGTTCAGGAAGCTCAGTTTCCTGCTGGAGGGCCCAGGGAGGCGAAGCCTCCCTGGGACAACCTATCCCTTCAGTCGATCCGGGCGCCCGAGGCCCGTACGATAGCCGGCCAGCGGGCCGCCTCGGCGCGGATGAGGTTGGCGAAGTCCTGACGGCTGCCGGAGGCGAGGTCGAAGCCCTGGGCGCGCAGGGTGTCGGCCACTTCGGGCTTCGCCATCGCGGTTCGCGTCTCGCTATGGAGCCGGTTCAGGACCGGCTCCGGCGTGCCGGCGGGGGCGAGAAGGCCCTGCCAGGTCACCACCTCGAAGCCCGGGAAGCCGCTTTCCGCCACGGTCGGCACATCGGGCAGGGTGGCCGCGCGGCCGCTGCCGGTCACGGCCAGGGCGCGAATGCGGCCCCCGCGGATGTGCTCGATGGCGGCGGGCAGGGTGACCAGCAGGCTGTCGATATGGCCGGCCACCAGATCCACCACGGCGGGACCACCGCCGCGATAGGGAACATGGGTGGTCTGGAAGCCCCGGGTCTGGCCCAGCAGGATGCCGCCGAGATGGCCAATGCTGCCATTGCCCTGGCTGGCGAGGGTGAGCGTGCCGCCCATCTCCTGTGCCAGCCGGCGGTATTCCCCAAGATTCTTCGCCTCCAGCCCGTTCTTCACCACAAGGACCTGCGGCGCACGCACCAACTCGGCGATCGGGGCGAAGTCGCGCACCGGATCGAAACCGATCTTCGAGTACAGCGCGGGGTTGATGGCCAGCGGGTCGGAGCCGACGAGGATGGTGGACCCGTCGGGCTTGGCGCGCGCGACCAGTTCGAAGGCGATGTTGCTGCCGGCGCCGGTGTGGTTCTCCACCACCACAGGCTGGCCCAGTGGGGCGGTAAGGGCCCGTGCGGCGCTGCGGCCCAGAATGTCCAGGCTGCCGCCGGGGGCGACGGGCACGATCATGCGGATGGGGCGGTCGGGCCAAGCGGCAGCCTCGGCGGCCGGGTTACCGCTTTGAGCGAAGGCGGGGCGCGCCCGGGCCGGGGCGGCACCGAGCGCCAGCGGAACGGGCAGGGCGGCGGCCAGGGTCAGAAGGTGGCGGCGGGGGAGGTCGCGCATGGGCGGGCTTGGGTGCCATCGTGAAGTGAGAGATGGTTTTTCTCCACCTTCCCGGATATTCCGGCAATTGAAAGATTTTCCTCCCCTGATTATCCCTGATTGGGAGATGGATTTGGGCTATGCCTGCACCGCCGGAGTTGGACCTTATCGATCGCGAGATCCTGCGCCTGATCCAGCGCGACGCCGCCCTTTCCCTGGCGTCCATCGCGACAGAGGTCGGCCTGACCCCGACCCCCTGCTGGAAGCGCATCCGCCGGCTGGAGAAGGCCGGCATCATCACGGGGCGCGTGACCCTGCTGGACCCGGCCAAGGTCGGCCTGCCGCTCTCGGTCTTCGTCGCGCTGGAGATCGGGGATCATTCGGCTGACTGGATCGACGCCTTCGCGAAGGCTGTCGGGGCCATGCCGGAGGTGCTGGAGTGCTGGCGGATGGGTGGCGACGTGGACTACCTGCTGCGCGTGGTGGTGGAGGACATGCCGGCCTATGACGCCTTCTATCGCCGCCTGACCGCCACCGTGCCGGGGCTGCGCAATGTTACCAGCCGCTTCGCCATGGAACGGGTGAAGGGCACCACGGCATTGCCCTTGTGAACTGGCCCCGTGAGAAATGCGGCGGTCTTCGAGTTGATGCCCCCATCACGCTGCCGCATAACCCCGGCGTGACAAGCGCCGCCCGAAATCCCGTCCGCATCGCGCCCTCCCTCCTGGCTGCCGACTTCACGCGGCTGGCTGAGGAGCTGTCTGCCATCGAGGCCGCCGGCGCGGACTGGCTGCACCTCGACATCATGGACGGCCATTTCGTTCCGAACATTTCCTTCGGGCCGGCCATCGTGAAGGCGTTGCGGCCACTCAGCCGCATGCCTTTCGACGTGCATCTGATGATCGCCCCGGCCGATCCCTATCTGGCCGCCTTCGCCGAGGCCGGGGCTGACCTGATTTCCCTGCATCCCGAGGCTGGGCCGCATCTGCACCGCTCGCTCCAGACCATCCGCGGGCTCGGCAAGAAGGCCGGGGTGGTGCTGAATCCGGCCACCCCTGTGGAAAGCGTCGCCCATGTGATGGACCTGGTGGACCTGATCCTGGTGATGACGGTGAACCCGGGCTTCGGGGGACAATCCTTCCTGGAGAGCCAGTTGCCGAAAATGGCCGCGCTACGCCGGATGATCGATGCCACCGGCCGTGAGATCCACCTTCAGGTCGATGGTGGCGTAACGGCGAAGACCGCCCCCGCCTGCATCGCGGCGGGTGCCGATGTGCTGGTGGCGGGCACCGCTGTTTTCGGCGCACAGGACCGGGCTGCTGCCATCAAGGCTATCCGCGGGAGCGCCCAATGAGCGGCAACTGGCTACGCGGCGCCCGCCGCACCCTCTCCAGCCTCAAGCCCATCCGGGTGCCCGAGGCGCCCTCCCGTGCCTTCCGCGATCTCTGGCCGGGCGATGCGGTACGCGGCCAGCGCCTGATGAACGGGGAGTTGGAGGTGTCGGGCACGGTCCGGCCCCTGCCTGACGATCCCTCCGCCTTTGGTCCCGCCGCCGGAAGCCCGACCTGGCGCGCGGCGCTGCACGGCTTCGCCTGGTTGCGCGACCTGCGGGCGCTGGGCACCGATGCTGCCCGGCTGCATGCCCGCGATATCGCGCGGGCCTGGCTGGAGGCCCCGGCCGCCGATCCGGTCAGCACGACGCCCGAGGTGGTGGGCGCCCGCCTTTCCGCCTGGCTCGGGCATTGGGATTTCTTCGCCGCCACGGCGGAGGATGGGTTCCGCCGCGCCATCATGTCGCGGCTCGCCACCGATGCGCGGGCCCTTGTCGCCAGCCTGCCGGCCGAAGCACGCCACCGGGGCGCCCTGGTGGCACTGAAGGGCGCCCTCGCCGCTGCCGTGGCGCTTGAGGATGAGCCCTGGCTGACCCGCTGCCTCAAGGTCCTGCCCGCCGAGATCGATCGCCAGATCCTGCCGGATGGCGCGCATGTGGAGCGTAGCCCGGGGGTCCTGCTGCTCGCCTTGCAGGATCTGATCGAGATCCGGAACCTCCTCCACGGCGCCGGGATCGAGGCACCGCCGCATCTGGCCCATGCGCTGGACCGCGCCGCGCCGGCGCTGCGCCTGTTCCGGCACGGAGATGGCGGACTGGCTGCCTTCAACGGCACGCGGGAGGAGACGGCGAACCTGCTCGATCTCGTCCTGACCCAGGCCCAGGCCCGCGGCCGGGCGCCGCTGATCCTCGGCGATGCCGGGTTCCAGCGGCTCCAGGCCGGGCGCACCCTTGTCATCGCCGATTGCGGTCCGCCCCCAGCCAGGGGTGGGGGTCTCGGCCCGGGCGGGCTCTCGCGCGGCGCCGACCGGCAGCATCATGCCGGCACCCTGTCCTTCGAGATGTCGATCGGCCGCGACCGGCTGATCGTGAACTGCGGCGCCGCTCCGGCCGCCGAGGGAGCCTGGCGCGACGCGCTGCGCGCCACCGCCGCCCATTCCACCCTGACCCTCGCCGATACCAACAGCAGTGAGTTGACTGAGGACGGCCTGGGCCGCCGCCCGGAGCATGTCGAGGCCGAGCGCCACGAGGCGAGCGGCGCCCAATGGCTGGAAGCCACGCATGACGGCTGGAAGAAGAGCCTCGGCGCCATCCACCGCCGCCGCCTCTACCTCGCGGAATCCGGGGACGACCTGCGGGGCGAGGACATCGTGGAAGCGGAGGAGCCGCCCGCCTTCACCGTTCGCTTCCACCTCCACCCCTCCGTGACCGCCACGCTGCAGGAAGACGGGATCTCCGTGCTGCTGCGCCTTCCCTCCGGCGCCGCCTGGCGCCTGCGTGCGCGGGGAGGCCGGGTTTCCGTGGAGGACAGCGTTCAGATGTTCGGCGAGGCCAAGCCGACCACCCAGGTGGCGGTCGCGGCAGAGGCTGGGTCGGGCAGCGTGCAGTGGGCGATCGGGCGCATCGCGGCGGAAGGATAGGCGGCCCGGGAAGGCCTTGCCTTCCCCGGACCCCTTTTATCGGAAAGCATGATGTTCCCCGGGCCTCACCATCGGCTTGGCCGGTGATCCGGGGCTTCGCCGAGGGTCAATAACCCTCGGCGGCGCCTGGTGTCCCCCTTCACGGACTGAGAGGATTGCGGGCCATGCGCCCCGCCTTACCCCGTCACCAAGTCCACATACCGCGCCAGAACATCCTGGTAGTTCTTCGCATACCACTCGATGCCGTAGGGGACCTGCACTCGGGCGTTTTCGGGGTCGGTCGGGTTGAAGGGCTTCAAGTCGGGCGGCACTAGCGCGGCGGCGGCCGGGTTTACGGGGCCATTGCCGAGCAGCTTAAGCAGTTCGACCTGGCCGGCCGGTTCCTGCATCGAGCGAATCAAGCGGAAGGCGTCCTTGCCGGCCGGGTTGCCCTTCGGCACGGTCCAGACGGAGGGTTGGAGAACGCCCTCGTTCCACGTGAAACGGATGCGGCCCTGCGTCTCGCGCTGGAGCAGCGTGGCGCGTGTATTCCAGAGCAGGCCCATTACCGCATCGCCCTGGCGCATGATCTGCTGGCTGTCGGAGCCACTGCCCCAATAGACAGTCTGCGGGCGGATCGCCCGGATCTTGCGGAAGGCCCGGTCGACATCGAGCGGGTAGAGCTTGTCCGCCGGAACGCCATCAGCGAGCAGCGCCGCTTCCAGCATGCCCTGCGGGTCCCGGCGCAGCATGCGGGGGCCCGGGAAGTCGCGCAGGTTCCAGAAATCGGCCATCTTCGTCGGCGTACGGCCGCCAAAAGCGCGCGTATCCCAGGCCAGCACCACGCTGAAGGTATAGGCGCCGACAGCATAGCGGTGGGACAGGCCGGGCATGTCGAGATTCCTGTCGACGATGGAGTAGTCTATCTCCTCCAGCAGCCCGTCGGCGCCCAGGAAGTGGCTGGCGCCCACCGCTGTATCCAGCACGTCCAGGGTCACCTTGCCCGACTGCACCATGGAGCGAATGCGGCCGGGACTGGGGCCGGCGCCGTCCTGGCCGAAGCGGAGGCCGGTCGCGCGTTCGAAGGGCTCGCCGAAGGCCTTGCGGAAGGCGACGGAGCCGTCGCCGCCCCAGTCGGCCAATACCACCTCGCGCGTCTGGGCCGTCGCAGGGCGGGTCGTGCCGAGCACTGCCGCAACGCCGAGCGCGGACAAGCCGCGCAGCAGATCGCGTCGCTCTGGTTCCGCCTCCGCCGCCTTCATGGCCAGGATCGCCGCGCAGTCTTCCTGGAATGCCGGATCGTTCACGCTGCTACCTCCATGTTGTCGGTTCGGGTGAGGTGCGGCGCCCGTGTCAGCGAGCGGTGTAGCCGCCATCGACGACGAGATTCGCGCCGGTCATGAAAGAGGAATCCTCGGAGGCCAGGAACAGCGCCGCTGCCGCGATCTCCTCCGGTCGGCCCAGCCGGCCCATGGGATAGAGGGGGGCGAGCGCGGTCTCGGCCGCTTCGGCGCTTCCGAAACGGGAAAGAAGCCGGTCCGTCACCACTGCGCCCGGGGAGAGTGCGTTCACGCGGATGCCCTGCTCCGCATGGTCTAGCGCCAGCACGCGCGCGAGCTGGATGAGACCAGCCTTGGAAGAGCTGTAGGCGGAGCGGCCCTTCGCGCCGACCACGCCGATTTCCGAGCAGATATGGACGATGCTGCCCCCGCCGGCTGCCAGCAAATGCGGGATGCAGCAGCGCGAGGCGTGGTAGGCACCGGTGAGGTTCACGCGGATCGCGTGCTCCCATTCGTCCGGCGGCAGGTCAGTGACGGGCCCGATGCGTGTCAGCGCGGCGGCGGCGTTGATCATCGCATCCAGCCCGCCGAGATGGGCCGTCGCCTGCTCCACAACGGTCCTGACGGCCTCGCCATCCGCGATGTCGCAGCGCAGGTCCAGGAGATCCACAGGCAGGCCGCCGGCCGGTGCCTGAAGATCGGCATTGGCGAGCCGCGCGCCTTCCTTGGCGAAGCGCTGCAGGATCGTAAGGCCGATGCCTGCGCTGCCGCCGAAGACGAGAACACGCTTGTCGCGCAAACGGCTCATGTCACCCTCACCCAGCCGGTTGATAGCACCCGCTGCGTCAGGTGAGGTCAAGCAAGACCCGCTTATCCGACCAGTGCCGCCGCCAGGTTCACCGCCGCCGCGACCACCACGGCGTTGAACAGAAAGGCGAGCAGGCCGTGCCCGAGCACCAGCCGCCGCATGCCGGCCGAGCGCGTCGTTACATCCGACACCTGCGCCGTCATGCCGACCGTCATGGCGAAGTACAGGAATTCCGGGAAGTCCGGCTGGTCGTTCCCCGGGAAGTCCAGGCCGCTGCCGCGCAGCCAATGCGCGTGGGCGTAGTGATGGGCGAAAAGCACCTGCACGAAGAGCCAGGAGATCATCACCGTGCCGCCAGCCAGGATGGCGGCCTGGTTTGCGCCGGGCGTGCCCTTCGTCGCGGCCAGATCCGCACCCACCGCGACAAGTGAGACAAGGGCGGCAGCCACGCAGAGAAGGAGGATCGTCCACTGGTCCTCGTCCAACCGCGCCGCCCGTTCCTGCAGGGTCTTGGGTGAGGCATTCCACAGCCAGGCCAGGATCGCGGCCGCATAGGTCACGGCCGCGGCATCCCAGGCGAGGAGCGCGGCGGTCGTGCCGCGTGTGCCCAGCAGCCAGGCCAGGGCCCATCCCGCCGCCCCGGCCGCCAATGCCCCGATCAGGATGGGGCGGCGGCTGAGGCGGGGGAGGATCACCGGTGCGGTTCCGTCGCCTCGCCGATTGGGGGCACTTCGGCAGTCATGCCGGCCAGCACCTCGGCCACGTGGCGCACATGCACCTCGCTGTTCTCGCGCTTCAGGCGGCCGGCCATGTTCAGCAGGCAGCCCATATCGCCCGCCAGCAGCGTGTCGGCCCCGGTGGCGCGGATATCGGCCGCCTTGTCCGTGACCATGCGGGTGGAGATGTCGGGATACTTCACGCAGAAGGTGCCGCCGAAGCCGCAGCACAGCTCGGGCTCCGCCAGTTCCTTCAGCGTCAGGCCGGGCACCTTGGCCAGCAGCCGGCGGGGCTGTGCCTTCACGCCCAGTTCCCGCAGGCCGGAGCAGGAATCGTGATAGGCCACGACGCCGTCATAGGGTTGCCGGGGCGTGTCCAGGCCCATGACATCGCCCAGGAAGCTGGTCAGCTCGTAAGTTCGCGCGGCCAGGGCCTCGGCACGGCCGCGATAGTCCGGGTCGTCCCCGAACAGGCTGGGATAGTGGTGGGCGATCATGCCGGCGCAGGAGCCGGACGGGGCCACCACGTAATCGTAGCCCAGGAAGGCATCGATCACCGGCCGGGCGAGCTCCTTGGCCGTCGCGCGGTCGCCGGCATTATAGGCGGGCTGGCCGCAGCAGGTCTGGGTGGACGGCACTTCCACCAGGCAGCCGGCCTCTTCCAGGAGCCTGATCGCCGCGAAGCCGACGGTGGGGCGGTACAAGTCCACCAGGCAGGTGACGAAGAGCGCGACGCGCGGCTTGGGCTTGGTCTCGGACATCGCGTGCAGGATAGCCCGGCGGCGCCTTGGACGGAACGGTGGGCGCAGCGGTCCCAGGATCAGAGGGGGCCGCGATCCATCGCGCCGCCTTGGGCCATCAGCCGCCGCACCGCCCGCTGCGCGTGGTGCCGGGACAGGCCGGTATGGATCAGGTGATCCGCGCGCTGCCGGCGCAGGCTGTCCGGCACCTGGCGGGCGAGGATGGCCTTCAGCCGTTCCTCCGTCATGCCGGGGCGGCGCAGGACACGGGCACGCTGGGTGGCGGCGGGGGCGGTGACGACGACCACCTCGTCCACCCGGCGCTCGCCACCGGTCTCGAAGAGAAGGGGAATGTCCAGCACGGCGAGCCGGGCGCCCCGGCGACGGGCGGCGGCAAGGAAGCGGCGCTCCTCCCGGCGGACCAGCGGGTGGACGATGGCCTCCAGCCGGTTCAGCGCGGCGTCATGGCCGAGCACGGCGCGGCGAAGGGCCTCCCGGTCCACCATCGGGCCGAGGGGTGTCGGGCGGGTGGTGCCGGGGAAGGCGGCTTCGATAGGGCGGACGGCGGCACCGTTCGGGCCCTGGAGGCGGTGCACGGCGGCATCCGCATCGAAGACAGGCACACCCAGGCGGCGGAAGGTGTTGGCGGCGGTGGACTTGCCCATGCCGATGCCGCCGGTCAGCGCCCAGATCTTCATGCGCGCGGGATGTCCGAGGCGACGAAGGCGCGCAGCTCGGCATCCACCACCGGCATTTCCCCGAACCAGGCCTGGAATCCGCGGCGCCCCTGGTGGAGGAGCATGCCAAGCCCATCCACCGCCGCGAGGCCGCGGGCGCGGGCGGCGGCCAGGAGTGGGGTTTCCAGCGGGACATAGACGATATCCGCCACCACCGCCGTGGCGGGCAGGGGGGTAAGATCGATCTGCAGCGGCGGCTGCCCCTGCATGCCCTGGCTGGTGGTGTTCACCAGCAGGGCGGCGTTCTCCAGCGGGGGTGTGGTGGCGACTTCGATGGCGGCGCCATGGTTTGAGAGTTCACGCGCAAGGGCCTCGGCGCGGGCAGGGCTGCGGTTGACCAGGGTAAGGGCGGTGCAGCCGGCGGAGAGCAGGGCGTGCGCCACCGCACGGGCGCCGCCGCCGGCGCCGAGGATGACGGCCGGTCCGGCCTCGGGCCGGAAGGCCGGGGCCTGTTCGCGCAGGCTTTCGATGAAGCCCCAGCCATCGGTGTTCCAGCCCTCGATGCGGCCATCCTCGTGGAAAACCAGGGTGTTCACGGCGCCGATGCGGCGGGCCTGGTCCTCCACGATGTCGCAGGCGGCGAAGGCGGCCTCCTTATGGGGGAGCGTGACATTGGCCCCCCGGAAGCCCAGGGCGGCAAGGGCGCGGATCGCGGTGGCGAAGTTCGCGGGTTCCACGGGCAGGGGGACATAGGCGCCATCAATGCCATGGCGGGCCAGCCAGAAGCCGTGCAGACGCGGGGAGCGGGAATGGGCGACGGGCCAACCAAGAATGCCCGCGAGCCGTGTCTTGCCAGTATGGGTATGGGGCGCCTGCATGAGGGTGCCATAGCCGATACGGGGCGCGGCGTCAGGCAGGACAGGCACTTGCGGTCCTGCGGGGTGGCGGCTTCCGCCGGGGCACCGGCGCGGAGGGCGGATCAGGCGGCGGATACGGCCAGATCCTCGCGCCGCCGGGCGAGGTCGCGGAGGCTCGCCACGTCGCGCATCGGGGGCGCGCCGAAGAGGCGGGCATATTCGCGGCTGAACTGGGAAGGGCTGCCGTAACCGACCTCGTGGCCCGCGCTGGCGGCGTCCATCGCGCGGCTGAGGATGAGACGTCGGGCTTCCTGCAGGCGCAGCTGTTTCTGGTACTGCAGCGGGCTCAGGCCCGTCACGGCCCGGAAATGCTCATGCAGGGCAGAGGTGCTCATCCCGGCCTCGGCGGCGATCTCGGCGATGGCGATCGGCTCGGCGAAGTCACGGCGGATGCGCTGGATGGCGCGACCGATGCGGCGGAGATGGCTGTCGGGAAAGGCGATCTGGCGGAGGCGGGCGAGCTGTTCGCCGGAGAGGGCGCGGTAGAGGAGCTCGCGCTCGGCCAACGGGGCGAGGATCGCGGCGTCGCGCGGGGTGTCGAGCAGGCGGAGGAGCCGGATGGCAGCATCCGTGATCTCGGCCGTCATGCGGCTAAGGGCCAGGCCCGGGCCGGGGTGGGTGGCGGCGGCGGGCGCTGCCTCGAGGATCAGGGCGCCGAGTGCAGTGGGATCGAGATCCAGGCGTAGGCAGAGATAGGGGGTTTCGGGACTGGCCTCGACGACCTGGCCGATGATGGGGAGGTCCACCGAGGCGGCCAGGTAGCAGGTACGGTCATACTCGAAGACCTGGCCGCCGAGGGTGACCTGCTTGCGGCCCTGGGCCACGAAGCACAAGGCGGGCTGCTGCAGCGCATGGAGAGGCTCTGTCGGGCGCCCGATGCGGATCAGGCTGACCCGCGGGATCGGGGTGGGATGGATACCGTCCTTGCCGGCGAATCGATCAATGAGGGCAGCGAGTTCGTTCAGCCGGTCCATCCTCCGTATCTCCTTTTCGTCTGGCTTTCCCAAGAATGACCGATGGGCGTTAGCAGGTCACCCTGCCCGGGGCTGTCGATGGGCAGGTCTGGAGGATCAGGCAAGGATTGCGGAGGGCTGGTCTACCGCTCCGGCGGCGGAACCGCCGATGGTCTGCCCCGGCGGCCCGGGATGTTCGGGCCTCAGAAGGAGATGCAGGCCATGTCCGGTGTGGAAACGAAGGTGGTGGCCATCACAGGGGCCAGCAGCGGGATCGGCGAGGCGACGGCGCGGCTGTTGGCCGCGCGGGGCGCGAAGGTGGTCATCGGGGCGCGGCGGACGGAGCGGCTGGAGACCCTGGCGGGGGAGATCAACTGGGCCGGGGGAACGGCGCGGTTCCGGGCGCTGGATGTGACACGGCACGATGACATGGAAGCCTTCATCGGCTTCGCGTGCCAGGAATTCGGGCGGGTGGACGTGATCGTGAACAATGCCGGGGTCATGCCCCTTTCGCCACTGGACGCGCTTAAGGTCGAGGAATGGGACCGGATGATCGACGTGAACATCCGCGGCGTGCTGCATGGCATCGCGGCCGGGCTACCGGTGATGAGGGCGCAGGGCTACGGGCATTTCGTGAACCTGTCCTCCATCGGCGGGCATGTGGTGAGCCCGACGGCGGCGGTGTACTGCGCCACGAAGTTCGCGGTGCGCGCGATTTCGGAGGGGCTGCGGCAGGAGACGGACCAGATCCGGGTCACCGTGATCTCGCCAGGGGTGACGGAATCCGAGCTGGCCGGGACGATCACGGATCCCAGGGCGGCGCGGGCCATGGAGGCGTATCGGCGCATCGCCATTGCGCCGGAGGCGGTCGCCCGGGCCATCGCTTTCGCGGTGGAGCAGCCCGACGACGTGGATGTCAGCGAGGTGATCGTGCGGCCGGTGGCCAGCCCCCACTGACGCGGCGGGGCCAGGGGGCGTCCTGCCCCCTGGCGTCCTGCCGCGAGGAATGCCACCAACACGGCCGAACGCGATCACGGATGGACGGCCATGGCGAAGACCTTGCGGGTGGCGGTGCAGATGGACCCGATGGAGAGCATCGGGATTGAGGGCGACAGCACCTTCGCCCTGATGTTGGAAGCCCAGGCGCGCGGCCACGCGCTTTGGCATTATCATGTCCGCGACCTGGCGCTTTCGGGCGGGCGCGTGACGGCCTGGGCGCATCCGGTGGAGGTGCGGCGGGTGAAGGGGGACCACTTCACCTTCGGGCCCGAGCTGGAGCTGGACCTGGGCAAGGATGTGGATGTGGTGCTGATGCGCCAGGACCCGCCCTTCGACATGGCCTATATCACGGCCACCCATATCCTGGAGCATATCCACCCGAAGACGCTGGTGGTGAACGATCCGGGCCATGTGCGGAACGCGCCGGAAAAGCTCTTCGTCACCCATTTCCCGGATCTGATGCCGGAGACGCTGGTGACGGCCGACCGGCGGCGCATCGCGCGCTTCCGCGAGAAGCACGGGGACATCATTATCAAGCCGCTTTTCGGCAATGGCGGCGCCGGTGTGTTCCACCTGCGGCCGGACGATCCGAACATGAACTCGCTGATCGAGATGTTCACCGAACGCTCGCGCGAGCCGCTGGTGATCCAGAAATACGTGCCCGCCGTGCGGCAGGGGGACAAGCGCATCATCCTGGTGGATGGCGAGGCGATGGGCGCGATCAACCGCGTGCCGGCGGAAGGCGAGGCGCGGTCCAACATGCATGTCGGCGGCAAGGCGGTACAGACCACGCTGACGGACCGCGAGAAGGAGATCTGCGCGGCCATCGGGCCGGAGCTGAAGAAGCGCGGAATGATCTTCGTAGGGATCGATGTGATCGGGGGCTACCTGACCGAGATCAACGTGACCTCACCCACGGGCCTTCAGGAAGTGGCGCGCTTCGACGGCGTTCACCTGGAAAAGGCCATCTGGGACGTGATCGAGGCGAAGAGATAAAAAAGGCCGGGGAGAAGGAGTTCTCCCCGGACCTCATCTTCCTCTGCGGGGCAGCCTTTACCGCCCCAAGCCTTCCCAGAATTCCTTCACCCTGGAGAAGAAGCCCTCGCTTTCCGGGCTGGTGCGGCTGTTTTCCTCGGCCTCGGCCTCAAACTGCTCCAGCAGCTCGCGCTGCCTCGGGGTGAGGTTCTGCGGGGTTTCCACGGAAACCTGGACATACATGTCGCCGCGCGCTGCGCTGCGGAGGACGGAGAAGCCCTTGCCCCGCAAGCGGAACTGGTCGCCCGTCTGCGTACCCGAGGGGATGGCGACGCGGGCGCGGCCGCCATCGATGCTCGGCACCTCTACCGTTCCGCCCAAGGCCGCCTGGGTCATGCGGAGGGGGACACGGATGAAGATGTTGTTTCCCTCCCGCTGGAAGATCGGGTGAGGCTTGATGCCGATATCGACATAAAGGTCGCCTGGCGGGGCGCCACGCAGGCCCGCCTCGCCCTCGCCGGCCAGGCGGATGCGGGTGCCCTCCTCCACGCCGGCCGGGATCGTGACGTTGAGGTTGCGGTCCTTCTGCACGCGGCCGGCGCCCTGGCAGACCTTGCAGGGGTTCTTGATGATGCGGCCAGTGCCGCCGCAGGTCGGGCAGGTGCGCTCCACCAGGAAGAAGCCGGACTGCGCACGCACCTTGCCGGCGCCCTTACAGGTGCCGCAGCTCTCGGTCTGGGCCTTGCCGCCCTCCGCGCCGGTGCCCTGGCAGTTGTCGCAGGCGACGGCGGTGGGAACGCGGATCGTGCTCTTGGTGCCGGCGAAGGCTTCCTCGAGGGTGATCGTCACCTCGGTGCGGAGATCGGCGCCGCGGCCGCTGTTCTGGCCGCCACGGCCCCCACGGGCGCCGAGATTGCCGAACATCTGCTCGAAGATGTCCTCGAAGCCGCCGCCTGCGAAGCCGCCACCGAACGGATTGCCACCGCCACCCCCGCCGCCATTCTCGAAGGCGGCATGGCCATAGCGGTCATAGGCGGCACGCCTCTCCGGATCCTTGAGGACGTCGTAGGCCTCGTTGCACTCCTTGAACTTCGCCTCGGCGGTCTTGTCCCCGGGGTTGCGGTCCGGGTGGTACTGCATGGCGAGCTTGCGGAACGCCTTCTTGAGGGCGTCCTCATTGGCGTCCCGGGGAACGCCCAGCACGTCGTAATAGTCACGCTTGGCCATCGTGGTTCCCATGCGGGGCGGATCCGTGCCCTGTAGGGTTGCATCCAAAAGCTGTGCCGCCCAGCGGTTTTCCCGAAAGGCGGCCGAACGGAGGGCTGGACAGAAAAAGCGCCCGGCCCGCTTCTCGCGATGCCGGGCGCCTCATTGTCCTACCGCATGGGCCGGTCAGCCCTGCTTCTTCTTCGAGGGATCGACATCCTCGAACTCGGCGTCGACCACCTTGCCGTTCGGGTTGGCGTTGCTCGGGCCATTGGCGCCGGCCTCAGCCTCAGGCTGGGCCTGCGTCTCGGACTGCGCCTTGTACATCGCCTCACCGATCTTCATGGAGGCGGCGGAGAGACGTTCCCCGGCCGTCTTCATGGCCTCGGCATCATCACCCTCCAGCGCCGAGCGGGCAGCGGAGAGCGCGGCCTCGACCTCGCCCTTCTCGGCATCGGCGAGCTTGTCGCCGTTGTCCTTCAGGGCCTTCTCGGTCGAATGCACCAGGGCCTCGAGGTTGTTCTTCGCCTCGACGCTCTCGCGGCGGCGCTTGTCAGCCTCGGCATTCGCCTCGGCGTCCTTCACCATGCGCTCGATATCGGCATCCGACAGGCCGGAGCGGGCCTGGATCTTGATCTGCTGCTCCTTGCCCGTCGCCTTGTCCTTGGCGGACACGGAGACGATGCCGTTCGCATCGATGTCGAAGGTCACCTCGATCTGCGGCACGCCGCGCGGAGCGGGCGGGATGCCCTGCAGGTCGAAGTTGCCGAGCAGCTTGTTGTCGGCCGCCATCTCGCGCTCGCCCTGGTAGACCTTGATGGTCACGGCGGTCTGATTGTCATCAGCCGTGGAGAAGGTCTGGGACTTCTTCGTCGGGATGGTGGTGTTGCGGTCGATCAGCCGGGTGAACACACCGCCCAGCGTCTCGATGCCCAGCGACAGCGGGGTCACGTCGAGCAGCAGGACGTCCTTCACCTCGCCCTTCAGCACCGCGCCCTGGATCGCGGCGCCGATGGCGACGACCTCGTCCGGGTTCACGTTGCGGGCCGGCTCCTTGCCGAAGAAGGACTTCACGGCCTCGATGACCTTGGGCATGCGGGTCATACCGCCGACCAGGATCACTTCGTCGATCTCACCGGCGGTCAGGCCGGCATCCTTCAGCGCGTTCTTGCAGGGCTCGAGCGTGCGCTGGATCAGGTCGTCAACCAGGGCCTCCAGCTTCGCGCGGGTCAGCTGCAGCACCAAGTGCTTCGGGCCGGACGCGTCGGCGGTGATGAAGGGCAGGTTGATCTCGGTCTGCTTGGCCGAGGACAACTCGATCTTCGCCTTCTCCGCAGCCTCCTTCAGGCGCTGCAGGGCCAGCTTGTCGCCGCGCAGGTCGATGCCCTGCTCGCGCTTGAACTCGTCCGCAAGGTAATCAATCACCCGCTGGTCGAAGTCCTCACCGCCCAGGAAGGTGTCGCCATTGGTGGACTTCACCTCGAAGACGCCGTCGCCGATCTCGAGGATCGACACGTCGAAGGTGCCGCCGCCGAGGTCATAGACCGCGATGGTGCCGCCGTTCTTCTTGTCCAGGCCATAGGCGAGCGCCGCGGCCGTCGGCTCGTTGATGATGCGCAGGACCTCGAGGCCCGCGATCTTGCCGGCCTCCTTGGTGGCCTGGCGCTGGGCGTCGTTGAAGTAGGCGGGGACGGTGATGACGGCCTGCGTCACCTTGTCGCCGAGATAGGCCTCGGCCGTCTCCTTCATCTTGCCGAGGACATAGGCGCTGATCTGCTGCGGGGCCATCTTCTGGCCGCCGGCCTCGACCCAGGCGTCGCCATTGTCGGCGCGCACGATCTTGTAGGGAACGAGGTCGATGTCGCGCTTCACCGTCGGGTCTTCGAAGCGACGGCCGATCAGGCGCTTCACGGCGTAAAGCGTATCGGTGGGGTTCGTGACCGCCTGGCGCTTCGCGGCCTGGCCGACGAGGCGCTCGCCATTCTTGGCGAAGGCAACCATCGAGGGGGTGGTCCGGGCGCCCTCAGCGTTCTCGATCACCTTGGTGTCGCCG
The DNA here is from genome assembly GCF_049629625.1 of Roseomonas chloroacetimidivorans. Classification (NCBI taxonomy): domain Bacteria; kingdom Pseudomonadati; phylum Pseudomonadota; class Alphaproteobacteria; order Acetobacterales; family Roseomonadaceae; genus Roseomonas; species Roseomonas chloroacetimidivorans. The sequence continues at coordinate 40,674 of NZ_JBNBZS010000026.1, forward strand.
CCTTCCATGATGGCGACGCAGGAATTGGTGGTGCCGAGGTCGATACCGATGACCTTGCTCATCCGTTCACTCTCCTTTGCGGCGGCCGGGGCACGGCCCATGATCAGGCGCCGTGCGCGGCCCCATTGTTCAGTCGGATGGGGGTTGGGGGACGGGCTTGTCCCGTCGGCTCCCGATGTATTCAGGGGCGGGCGGCGCGACAAGACCCTGAGGCTGAATCAAAAAGGTTATGGAAGGCCGGGGAAATCGTTTTGCCCCGGCCATTCCCTCAGCCCTTCCCCGCCACCACCACCATGGCCGGCTTCAGCAGCCGCCCGTTGATGGTCCAGGCCGGGGTCCAGGCCGTGATGACGGTGCCGGGCTCCATGCCTTCCGGCGCGGGCTGCTCGGCCATGGCCTGGTGCAGCTCGGGGTCGAAGGGCTTGCCAGTGGGGTTCTCGGCCTTCACGCCATGGCGCTCCAGCATGGCCAGGAAGGCGCGCTCAACGCCCTCGAAGCCGCCGCGGAGCTTGGTGATGGCGCTGTCCTCATCCTCCTTCGGCGCGGGCAGGGCGTCGAGGCCGCGGCGGAGGTTCTCGGCGGCATCCGCCACATCGCGGGCGAATTTGGTCACCGCGTAGTTGCGGGCGTCCTCCAGCTCGCGCTTGTGGCGGGCGCGGAGGTTCTGCATCTCGGCCTCGGCGCGCAGCCACTTGTCGCGCATTTCATTGAGCTGGGCGGCAAGATCGGGGGCGGAGGCCGGGGCTTCGCTAACGGTGGCGTCGGGGGCGGGACCGTCCGGCATGAACGCGGCGTTCGGCTGGGCGTCGGTCTCGGGCTTGGCTTCGTTCGGGGTATCGCTCATCGGGCGGATCTGATCTTTCCTGGCCAGGAATGGTGGGCCTTTCGGCACTTCACCTAGGGGGCGAGGGGCCCTGGGGCAAGTTGCGGGTGTCCAGCGTTGCCGAGGGCGGGGCCGCCATGCGGGCCTGGCATGTTGCGGCGCACCAAATTGATGACTTACCATCGATTGGTATCACATCGTTCTGGCACGGACATGGCGGCTTCCTCTTCCAGCCGGGTCACCCTCCCCACCGTCATCTCCGCCACGGCGCGGCAGTAGCGGCGGGCGTTGGACCGGCGGCTGCAACCCTTTGGACTGTCGGAGGCGACCTGGCTGCCGCTGGTGCGCCTGGCCCGGGCGCAGGCGCCGATGCGGCAGAAGGACCTGGCGCTCTCCCTTTCGCTCGACGGTTCCTCGGTGGTTCGGCTGCTGGATGCGCTGCAGGAAGCCGGGCTGATCGAGCGACGGGAGGATGCCGACCGCCGGGCGAAGGCAATCCTGCTGACCGAGGCCGGGCGCGCCACGGTGGAGCGGGTGGATGCCGTTTCCGCCCGGGTGCGGGACGAGGCGATGAGCGGGTTGTCCGACGAGGAGATTGCAATGGCGCACCGGGTGATCAGCCATATCCTCAGCCGACTGGCCGAAGCCGATGGGGTCGTGCCGTGAACGCCGTTCTGAAGGCGCAGGCGGACGCCCCGGCTGCCACGGCCCCCGCCGCCAGCGGCACGGACGCCGAGCAGGCGCCGCGCCCACGGGTGCCGCTCTGGCTTCTGGCGCTGATCACCTTCAGCGGCACGGTGGGCATGTACATCTTCGTGCCGGCGCTTTCCCAGGCCGCCCAGGCCCTGGATGCCACCACCGGCGCGATGCAGCTGACCATCAGCCTCTATGTGCTGGGGCTTGCGGTCGGGCAGCCGATCTACGGGCCGCTGGCAGACCGGTTTGGCCGGCGGCCAGTGCTGATGGGCGGGCTGCTTCTCTACACCCTGTCAGGGCTGGCGACCTTGCTGGCGATGAATGCCGGTACGCTGATCATCGCCCGGCTGTTCCAGGCGCTGGGGGGCTGTTCCGGCGTGGTGCTGGGGCGCGCCATCGTGCGCGACACCGCGGGACCGAAGGAGGCGGCGCAGCGGCTGGCGCTGCTGAACGTGATGGTGACGGTGGGGCCCGGGCTGGCACCGCTGGTCGGCACGGCCATCGTGGAGACGGCAGGCTGGCACTTCGTGCTCGTGGCGCTGTGCCTGCTGGGGGCGGCAAACCTCGTCTTCACCTGGCGCATGCTGCCGGAAACCGGGCGGAGCACGGCGGGCGTCTCCTCCGCCTCGATCCTGCAGGACTACCTGCGGCTCCTCCGCTCGCCGGTCTTCCTGGGCTATTCCATCTGCGGCGGCTGCGTGACGACGGCGGCCTACGCCTTCTTCAGCTCGGCGCCCTTCATCTTCCACGATCTCGGGCGGCCGCCGCATGAGGCCGGGATCTATCTGACCGTCCTCGTCGTCGGCATCTCCATCGGCAATGCGCTGGCCAGCCGGCTGATCGGGCGTATGCAGATCGACCGAGTGCTGGCCTGGGCGAGCCTGATGGGCGTCGTGGCGGTCTTCGTGCTGCTTGGCGTGGTGCTGGCGGGGAAGCTGACCGTGGCGATCGCGGTCGGAACGATGTTCGTCTTCACTCTTGGAGTCGGCATCGCCGGGCCCTCTGCCCTGGCGCAGGCCATCAGCCTCAACCCGCGCGTGACCGGCTCGGCCTCGGGGATCTACGGCTTCATCCAGATGGCGGTGGGCTCGATCTGCTCGGCGCTAGCGGGGCTGGGGTCGAACGCGGCGTTGTCGGCGGCGCTGGTGCTGGCCGGGGCAGGAATCGTGGGGCAGGTGGCGTTCCGGACCGCGTTGTACGGCAAGAAGCGGGTCGTGGCGGCGGAGTGAGGCTGCCCCGCCATCGCGGATACGAACCCGTGTCACGCGATGAGCCCTTGACCCCCGCCCGGGCGGTGGCATCTGGCGTGCACATGACCATGACCGCCGATACGCCTGCCAATCCGGCCGGGCTTGCTTCCCCTGACAGGCCGAAGGACCGGCGGAAGCTGGCGGTGGTGCTGTTCAACCTGGGCGGGCCGGACAGGCCGGAGGCGGTGCGGCCCTTCCTGGTGAACCTCTTCACCGATCCGGCGATCCTGCGCTTCCCGGCCTTCATCCGGCAGCCCTTGGGGCGGCTGATCGCGGCCCGGCGGACGAAGGCGGCGAGCGAGAACTACGCCATCCTCGGCGGCAAGTCGCCGCTGCGCGAGCTGACAGAGGAGCAAGGGCGGGCGCTGGAGGGCGTGCTGACCGGTGAGGGGGTGGAGGCGCGCTGCTTCGTGGCAATGCGCTACTGGCATCCCTTCACCGAGGCGGCGGCTGGCGAGGTGAAGGCCTGGGGACCGGACGAGGTCCTGCTGCTGCCGCTCTATCCGCAATTCAGCACGACGACGACGGGAAGCAGCCTGGGGGCGTGGCATACCGCGGCGGCGAAGGCAGGGCTGGCAGCGCCGACGACCACTCTGTGCTGCTGGCATTCCGATGAGGGCTTCGCGGAGGCCACAGCCGCCATCGTCCGGCGGGCCTGGGACGAGGCGCGGGCCAAGGTGCCGGAAGGAACCAGGCTGCGGCTGCTGTTCAGCGCGCATGGGCTTCCAGAGAAGATCGTGAAGGCCGGCGATCCCTATCAATGGCAGGTGGAGCGGAGCGTCGCCGCCGTGGTGGAGGCGCTGGACCTGCCGGGGCTTGACCACGCACTGTGCTACCAGTCCCGCGTGACGCCGCAGAAATGGTTAGGGCCGAGCGCGGAGGAGGAGATCGCCCGCGCGGGCACCGAGGGTGTAGCGCTTCTGGTCTGCCCGATCGCCTTTGTGTCAGAACATTCGGAGACGCTGGTGGAGCTGGACGTGGAGTATCGCGAGCTGGCGCACCAGAAGGGCGTGCCCGGCTATTTCCGGGTGCCGGCGCAGAACAGCGACCCGGCCTTTATCCGGGCTTTGGCGACGCTGGTGCAACGGGTGCGCGGGGAGACGCGCGGGTCTCGTGACGCGGCAGGGGGTAAGCTCTGTTCCTTCGCGGGGGGGCGGCAATGCCCGAAGGCGCATTCCGGCTGCCCGCATGGGGCGGCGCAGCCGATGCGGGTGGCGGCGTGATGCGCCCGGCGGCGGTGCTGTTCGACTGCGACGGGGTCCTGGCCGATAGCGAGGCGGTGGCGAATGGCTCCATTGCCGAGGACCTGACCGAGCGGGGTTGGCCGATGACCATGGAGGCGGCCAAGGAGACCTTCATGGGCACGGCGCTGCCCGACATCATGGCGGCCGTGGAGCGGCAGCTCGGGCGTCCATTGCCGCCGGACTGGTCCCGGCAGATCGTGGCGCGGATCGTGGGCAAGTACCGGGCCGGGATCCTGGACGCTATTCCCGGTGCGCAGGGCGCCGTCGAGGCGGTAGCCGCGGCAGGCATCCCGATGGCGGTCGCCTCTAACTCCGGCCGTGACGAGCTGCGGACCAAGGCGGGAATCCTGCCCTTCTTTCACCACTTCCAGGGCCGGTTGCTGAGCTTTGAGGATGTGGCGCGGCCAAAGCCCTATCCGGACCTCTACATCGCTGCCGCGAAGCTCTGCGGGGCTGATCCGAGGGACTGCGTGGTGATCGAGGACAGCGTGGCGGGGGCGCGGGCCGGGGTGGCCGCCGGCTGCCGCGTGCTGGGCTTTGCGCATGAGACGCCGGCGCTGGACCTGCTGGAGGCGGGAGCGGCGGAGACCTTCGCCGACCATTCGGCCCTGCCGAGGCTGCTGGGGATCGCCCCCGTGCGGAACCTGATCCCGTGACGATTCCCTGGCTGGCGAATCTCTATCCCTGGACCAAGGCGCTGCACCTGATCTCGGTCTTCGCCTGGATGGCCGGCATGTTCTACCTGCCTCGGCTGTTCGTCTATCACTCCACCGTGCCGGTGGGGAGCGAGCCTTCCGAGATGTTCAAGGTGATGGAGCGGCGCTTGCTGCGGGCCATCATCAACCCCGCCATGGGCGCGGCCTGGCTGTTCGGGATTACCCTGGTGCTGACACCGGGCGTCGTCGATTGGGGCGCGGGCTGGTGGTACGGGAAGATGGCGGGATTCCTGGGGATGAGCGCGATGCACGGGCACCTGTCCGCCGCCCGGAAGCGGTTCGAGGCGGATGAGCGGCCAAAGAGCGAGCGGTACTGGCGGGCGGCGAATGAGGTGCCGACGGTCCTGCTGGTGCTGATCGTGGTGATGGTGATCGTCCGGCCCTTCTGAGGGAAATGCCCGGGGAATTCGCCCTTCCGGTTTATCTCGTGGCAACCTGCTCCGGCGGCTCACGCTATCCCGGCGCCTTCCGGGGAGATGTCGAGCCATGGTCGAGGTCACGCGCGTCCTGACGGCCGGTGCCTTGAATGGTGAGGGACCAAGCTGGTGTTCCGAGCGCGGCCGGCTGTTCTGGATCGATGTCCGCGCCGCCACCCTGCATCTGTTCGATCCAGCTACGGGCCAGGATGAGTGCTGGGCGATGCCGGCCTGGATCGGGGCCTATGGGCTGACCGAAGGCGGCGCGCTGGTCGCGCTGCGCACCGGGCTGTACCGCTTCGAGCTGGCGACCGGCGCGCTGGATTTTCTCGCACCCTCGCCCTGCGATCCGCGCCGCTTCTTCCTTAACGATGGCACCTGCGACCCGGCGGGACGCTTCCTGGTGGGCGCGATGTATGAGCCGCTCGCACCGGGGGAACGGCAGGCCGATGCGCCGCACGCCGCGCCCCTGTGGCGGTATGATGGGGCAGGGGGCTGGGAGGGGCTGACCGATCCTGTGTCGGTCAGCAACGGCCTGGCCTGGAGCCCGGATGGCCGGACCATGTACCACGCGGACACGAAGCAGCGCCTGATCTGGGCCTATAACTACGACCCGCCGAGCGGGGCGGTCGGGGGCAAGCGGGTCTTCGCGCGTGTGGAGGAAGGGGACGGGCCGGACGGCGCGGCGGTGGACCGGGATGGCTTCTATTGGTGCGCGGTGTTCGGTGGGGGCTGCCTGCTGCGCTTTGATCCGGCGGGGCGGCTGGAGCGCCGGGTTCCCGTGCCGGCTCGCTATCCAACCATGCCGGCCTTTGGCGGCGCGGATCTTGGCACGGTGTTTGTCACCTCGGCAAACAACCCGCTCCCCCCTGAGGAGCGGCTGCGGCATCCGGATGAGGGCGCGCTGTTTGCCTTTCCTGCGCCGGTGCCGGGCCTGCCGGCCCGGCTCGCGAAGCCGGTGCCCCGATAGACGGTCCGGCCGGAAATGATGCCCTTCACAGCTACCTTGATTTTGCGAGAATTTTTCCCAACTACCCGCTTGACGTACGGCTGATCAGCCTTTTAGGGTCGGCGCCGGTGCAGGGCCGCGGATTCCCGCCGGCCGCCACCCCCCGTGCATCGCCATCGGAATCCCGCCTCCCCGGCGGAGGAGCCTTAACGGCTTCGATCCAGGTTCCGCGCACCCTTCCCCTTCGGCCCCGCCGATCGAGACCATTCCGAATGCACCTTTCCGAACTGAAGGTTAAGAGCCCGGGCGAACTGCTCGCCTTTGCGGAGCAGGTGGGCGTCGAGAACGCCTCCTCGCTCCGTAAACAAGATACGATGTTCGCCATCCTCAAGCAGCTCGCCGAGAACGACCAGGCGATCTACGGGGATGGCACGCTGGAAATCCTTTCCGATGGCTTCGGGTATCTACGGAACCCGCAATCGAACTTCCTGCCGGGGCCGGACGATATCTATGTCTCGCCGGCGCAGGTCCGCCGCTTCGCCCTGCGGACCGGCGACACGGTCGAGGGCCAGATCCGGGCGCCGAAGGATGGCGAGCGCTACTTCGCGCTGCTGAAGGTTAACACGGTGAATTTCGAGCCGCCCGAGGCGGTTCGGCACCGGGTGAACTTCGACAATCTGACGCCGCTCTATCCGACCCGCCGCTTGCGGATGGAGAACCCGGAAGTCGAGAGTGTCGGGAAGGGGCCGACCAAGGACTACACGCACCGGGTGATCGATCTGGTGGCGCCGATCGGCATGGGGCAGCGCGCCCTGATCGTGGCGCCTCCGCGTACCGGCAAGACGGTGATGCTGCAGAACATCGCCAAGTCCATTTCCGCCAACCACCCCGACGTTTTCCTCATGGTGCTGCTGATCGACGAGCGGCCGGAGGAAGTGACGGATATGGCGCGCACAGTGCGCGGCGAGGTGGTCGCCTCCACCTTTGATGAGCCGGCCACCCGCCACGTGCAGGTGACGGAAATGGTGCTGGAGAAGGCGAAGCGCCTGGTCGAGCATAAGCGGGATGTGGTGATCCTGCTGGACTCCATCACGCGCCTGGGCCGTGCCTACAACTCCGTCGTGCCCTCCTCGGGCAAGGTGCTGACGGGTGGTGTGGATGCCAATGCGCTGCAGCGCCCGAAGCGCTTCTTCGGCGCGGCGCGCAACATCGAGGAAGGCGGCTCGCTGACCATCATCGCGACGGCGCTGATCGACACCGGCAGCCGCATGGACGAGGTGATCTTCGAAGAGTTCAAGGGCACCGGTAATTCGGAGCTCATCCTGGACCGCAAGCTTTCGGACAAGCGCGTCTTCCCGGCGATCGACATCACCAAGTCCGGCACCCGCAAGGAAGAAGTGCTGGTGGACCGCGCGGAGCTGTCGAAAATGTGGGTGCTGCGGCGCATCCTAAATCCAATGGGCACGCAGGATGCGATGGAGTTCCTGCTCGACAAGCTGAAGTACAGCAAGACGAACCAGGATTTCTTCGACGCGATGAACACCTGAAAGGGATGGCTGTTGCGGGCAGAGGTTCGCCTTAGACCTGCACCGGCTCTCGTATACAGAAAGGGCCTGCCCCGCATTCGGGGCAGGCCCTTATTTCATGCGGCTTGCTCGAGCTCAGCCGCCAGAACCACCGCCAGAACCACCACCCGAACCGCCCTGGCCAGACGGGTTCTGAACGCCGGGAGAGCCAGCCTGCGGGCTAGGAGGACCGCCAGCCGTCCCCATTGGGGCGGCAGGCACGGCCGATGCGCCCGGGGAACCAGCACCCTGGTCGCGGGTCATGCCGCTGGGGTGCTGCGTCGTGGGCGCAGTGGTAACCGTGCCAGGCGCACCGGGAGACTGGGCCAGGGCGGAGCCGGCAAGCGGGCCAACCGCGAGAGCAAGGGCGAGAGCGAGACTGGTCTTCTTCATTCGTGTATCTCCTAAACCGCAAGGTCTGCGGGCAACCAACGCGGCCTTCTGACGCCGGTTGCGTAGGACATTGCGTCGCGGAAAGGTCCGCAGCACCCTTACGGGCTTTCCCGCAGCCGTTTCCATGTTTCGGGGTTACCTATCGGAGCCCGCGGAACCTGCCCGCCGGATCTGCCAAGCATGGGCAGACCCGGGTAAATCCAGGCGATCGCGACGGCAGACGATGGCCCGGTCGCAAGCCAGTGGGGTGTGCAGGATGCGGTACGGGGACGGGACCGGAGCAGCAGGCCGGATGAGTGCGCTTCCGGATATCGCCCTGCTGGAACGGGCAGCACTGAACGCCGTTCCTGCGCCGCGCGTGGCCTGGGATGGCCCCTTTGTGGTGCGGGCCTTCCTCAATGGCACAGGGCGAGCGAATGCGGCCTGCTCGCTGGACCCGGCACCCGATCAGGAACTGTTGGCGCGGGTGAAGCGGGTCGAGGAGCATTACACCCGGTTGGGCCTTCCTTGCCGGTTCCGCTCCACACCGCTGGACCCACCGGGGCTGGTGCCGCTGCTGGAGGCGCGTGGCTACCGGGAAGCCGAGGGCGCATTGGTGATGACCGCTTCGGTGCTGCCAATGGCAGATGCGGCGGTCCATTGGTGCGATGGGCCGGATGAGGAATGGCTCTCAGTTCTGGCGACGGCCGAATATCAGGGCATGGCACGCCGTGCGGAGAAGGCTGGTGCCGTGCCGCTATTCGCGCGCCCGGCGACCTGGCTCGTGATACGGGACGGGGGGATGGCCGCCGCATGCGGCCATGCCGTCGCAGATGGCGGGCTTTGCGGGCTTTTCGACTTGGCCGTGCGCCCCGAATTCCGGCGGCGCGGGCTGGGGCGGCGCCTATTGGCGGCCCTGGCTGGCTGGGGAGCCGCACGGGGCGCGGGGCTGTGCTGGCTTCAGGTGGCGCCCGGCAATGCCGGGGCGCGGCGGATCTATGAGGCGGCCGGCTTCGTTGAGCGCTACCGATACCGATACTTCCTTCGGGATTAGGCGCGGAGCATCACCGGGCTGCCCGTGTTGGTGACCGATGCAGTCATAAGACCCGCCCACGGCAAGATTTCGGCCTTTGCAGCTCTCGCCTGGGACGAAAAATCAGGGCAGCAATATGGAGCTTCCCGTGGTTCTTCTGGCCTCAAGGTCCCGATGCGCTGCGGAGGCTTCGCGGAGAGGGTAGGTCTGGTTGACCTCGATCTTCACCTCGCCGCTGCGGACCACCGCGAAAAGATCCTCTGACATCGCGAGCAGATCGGCGCGCTTCGCGGTGTGGGTGGCAAGGGTCGGGCGGGTGACGAAGAGGCTGCCCTTAGCGGCAAGAACGCCGAGATCCACGCCTGTGACCGGGCCTGAGGCATTGCCGAATGAGACGAGAAGGCCAAAGGGAGCCAGGCAGTCGAGCGAGGCGGCGAAGGTGTCGCGGCCGATGCTGTCATAAACGACGGGCAGGCGGGCGCCACGGGTGATTTCGCTGACCCGGGCGGCGAGATCCTCGCCCTGGAGGATGACATGGTCGCAGCCATGGGCGCGGGCAATGTCGGCCTTCGCCTCAGTGCCGACGGTGCCGATGACAGTGGCCCCGAGCGCCTTGGCCCATTGGCTCAGGATGAGTCCCACGCCGCCAGCTGCCGCATGGATAAGGATCGTCTCGCCAGCCTGAACCTTGTAGGTCCGGCGGAGCAGATACTGGGCGGTGAGGCCCTGCAGCATCATCGCGGCTGCGGTCTGGGACGGAATGTCGTCAGGCAGTTTCACCAGGATGTCGGCCCGGATGGTGCGGGCCTGGGAATAGGCGCCGATCGGACCCATAGCGTAGGCGACCCGGTCGCCGGGTTTGAGATCCTCGACGCCCTCGCCAACCGCCTCGACCACACCGGCCGCTTCCATGCCAATAACGGCGGGGAGGGAGGGCACCTTGTAGAGGCCCGTTCGGAAGTAGATGTCGATGAAGTTCAGGCCTACGGCGTCGTGCCGGACCAGGGCTTCACCGGGCTTGGGACTGGGAAGGGGAACCTCCTCCCAGACCAGCTTCTCCGGGCCGCCAGGCTCGTGCAGGCGGATGGCGTGGTTCATGGCCGCTTCCTAGCTCGGATCCGGGCGCGTGGGCGCGCGCGGCATGGGCGGGGGGATAACAGGGTCGTCCAGCAGGTCGGGGCTGGCAGGATCGGGGCGGCGGGTGCGGCGTTCCAGGGCGAGGAGCCAGCGCTTGGTCGCGATGCCGCCCTCCCCAGAATAACCGCCGATCGTGCCGCCGGCGCCGATCACGCGATGACAGGGGATAATGATAGGAATCGGATTGGCGCCGTTGGCACCACCGATCGCGCGTGAGGCGGTGCCGAGCTGCCGGGCAAGCTCGGCATAGGTGCAGGTCTCGCCATGGGGAATCGCCTGCAATGCTTGCCAGACGCGCTGGCGGAAGGAACTGCCCATCGGCTTCAGAGGCAGGTCGAAGCTGGTACGTAAGCCGTCCATGTAGTCCTGCAGCTGGTCGGCTGCGCGCCGCAGCAGGGGCGTCTCCTCGCGGTCGCGCCCCTGGCCCCAATCAAGGGCCACGATGGCACCGTCCTCCTCGGACAGGGTGATGGGGCCGAGCGGCGTGTGAAGGAAGATCTGGGGCATGGGTCTGGCCGGAGGCATTCGTCCGTCCAGCCGGGCCTCACGTCAAGCACCGGGTTTAACGCAGTACGTTCGTAGACGAATGATCCTCCCTCGATCTGGGCGGGCACTGGCTCTACACTCGCCGGATACCGGGCCGCCTTCGTCCTCCTTCTCCGGGATTCCGAGCCTTGTCCAAGCAAGTACCACTGTCTGTTTCACGTGAAACGCAACCCGATCCGCCGCTCTGGTTCGACGTGCATCTCTTCGTGTGCACGAACCGGCGGCCGAATGGACACCGTCGGGGATCCTGTGCCGGCCGCGGAAGCGAGCCCCTGCGGGATTATCTGAAAGCCCGGGCTAAGGAGCTGGGACTGCGGTATGTCCGGGTGAACACCTCCGGCTGCCTGGACCGCTGCGAATTCGGGCCAGTGATGGTCATCTACCCCGAGGGGGTCTGGTACCGCTACGACACGCGCGAGGATCTGGACGAGATCCTGACCGTGCATGTGCGCGACAAGGGCCGGGTTCGGCGGTTGATGCTGACGGAGCTGCACGTGGCACCCAAGACGCCTTCCCAGGCCTGATACACGCCCTAACTCTTCTCCATGGACACGATCTTCGCGCTGGCGACGGCGCCGGGGCGGGCAGCGATCGCCGTGATGCGGCTGTCAGGGCCGGAGAGCGGGAGGATTCTGGCCACGCTCTGCGGCCGCCTGCCGCCGTCACGGCGTGCCTCGGTGCGGCGGCTGCGGGATATGGCAGGCACGGTGCTGGACGAGGCGCTGGTGCTCTGGATGCCAGGGCCGCGGTCTTACACAGGAGAGGATTCGGCGGAATTACACCTCCATGGCGGGGGTGCCGTGATCGCCGGGGTGGGCGCGGCGCTTGTGGCTGCGGGGGCAAGGCCGGCGGAACCGGGCGAGTTCACCCGCCGCGCCGTTCTGAACGGCCGGATGGACTTGACGGCCGCCGAAGGCGTGATCGATCTCATTGAGGCAGAAACGGCCGCGCAGGCGTCGCAGGCGCTGCGCCTCGCGGGTGGTGGTCTGGCCTCGCTCTGCGATGGCTGGGCGGAGCGGCTGACCGCCCTGCTGGCCCGCCAGGAAGCCCTGATCGATTTCGAGGGTGAGGGTCTGCCCCAGACGCTGGAACGGCAGGTCCGGGATAGCGTGGTTGTACTGGCCCGGGAGATCGAGGCACGCCTGACCGAGGACGCCGGTGGCGAGCGGGTGCGTGCCGGGCTGGACATCGCCATCCTCGGTCCGCCGAATGCCGGGAAGTCATCGCTGCTGAATGCCCTGGTCGGGCGGGAGGCCGCGATCGTCTCCGCACGGGCCGGGACGACGCGCGACATCGTGGAGGCCCGGATGGTGCTCGCCGGACTGCCAGCCACGCTGGCGGATACGGCGGGGCTCCGGGAAGCCGGGGATGAGATCGAGGCCGAGGGGGTGAGGCGCGCCCTGAAGCGCGGTGAGGCAGCGGACATCGTGATTGCCGTGCTGGCTCCGGATCTGGCACCCGATCCTGCAACGCTGGATTTGATCAGACGGCGGCCCTGTGTCCTGGTCGCCGGCAAGGCTGATCTGGGGGAGCCTGCGGGACCAGGCATGCCGGATGGCGCGCTGCCGATTTCCGCGCGGACCGGTGTGGGGCTGGCTGCGCTGCGGGCGCGGCTGGAGGAGGAGGCACGGCGGCTCGTCCCCACCGCGCAAACCGCGCTGCTGACCCGGCCGCGGCACCGGGCGGCCCTGCGGGACACGCTTGGCTGGCTGGAGGAGGCGGAACGGGCCACCCTGCCGGAGCTGCGGGCCGATGCCCTGCGAGAGGCGCTGCGAGCCTTGGGGCGGCTGACCGGGCGAGTCGGGGCAGAGGCAATTCTGGACCGTGTCTTCGCGGAGTTCTGCTTGGGGAAGTGACCCCGAGGCGCCACGGCGGTATAGGCGCGCCATGGAGTGCGCGTTCGATGTCGTGGTGGTGGGCGGTGGACATGCCGGGGCCGAGGCGGCCGCGGCTGCGGCGCGCTGCGGTGCGCGGACGCTGCTGCTGACCCACCGGATGGACCGTCTTGGCGAGATGTCCTGCAACCCGGCTATTGGTGGGGTGGGCAAGGGGCATCTGGTGCGTGAGGTGGACGCGCTGGACGGGCTTATGGGCCGGGCTGCCGATGCGGCGGGAATCCACTTCAAGCTGCTGAACAGAAGCAAGGGGCCGGCCGTGCGAGGGCCGCGGGTCCAGGCGGATCGCGGGCTTTATCGGCAGGCCGCGCGGACACTGCTGGAGGCGACAGCAGGGCTGACCATCCGGGAAGGGGTGGTGGAGGGCCTGGAGCGTGGGGCGGATGGCGGGATCGATGCTGTCCTGACCGGCGACGGCGCGCGGATCGCCTGCGGCGCCGTGGTGATCACGGCCGGGACGTTCCTGCGTGGGGAGATCCATCTGGGGCGGGAGCGCCAGCCCGCCGGACGGCATGGCGATCCAGCCTCGATTGGGCTGGCCATGACACTGGCTTCCCTAGGCCTTCCGGTACGGCGACTGAAGACGGGCACGCCGCCTCGGCTGGATGGGCGGACGATCGACTGGAGCGTGGTGGAAACACAGCCCGGGGACGACCCGCCTGAGCCGCTCTCCTGGATGACGGACCGGATCACGACGCCCCAGGTCGCCTGCGGGATCACCGCCACGACGCCGGAAACCCATGCGATCATCCGGGCGAGCCTGGACCAGGCGCCGATCTATACCGGGCAGATCCAGGGGGCGGGGCCCCGCTACTGCCCCTCGATCGAGGACAAGGTGGTGCGCTTCGCCGAGAGGGAGCGCCATCAGATCTTCCTGGAGCCGGAGGGGCTGGACGATCCCACAGTCTATCCGAACGGTATCTCCACCAGCCTACCGCGGGAGGTTCAGGATGCGGTGGTGGCCAGCATCCCCGGCCTGTCACGAGCACGAATCCTCCGGCACGGCTATGCCATCGAATACGACCACCTGGACCCGCGGGCGCTGCGGCCAGGGCTGGAGGTCCGTTCGGTGCCGCGGCTGTTCCTGGCCGGGCAGGTGAACGGAACCACCGGCTATGAGGAAGCAGCGGCCCAAGGATTGTTGGCCGGGGTGAATGCTGCACATCGGGCCGGGGGAGGGCAGGAGCCACGCGTGTTGCTTCGGACCGAGGCCTATGCCGGGGTGCTGGTGGACGACCTTGTTACCCAGGGGGTGACAGAGCCCTACCGGATGCTGACTGCACGGGCCGAGCACCGCCTGCGGCTGCGGGCAGATAATGCCGGGCTGCGGCTGACTGAGAGAGGCATCGAATGGGGTTGTGTCGGTCCTGAGCGGGCCGCGCGGCACCGGGCCTTTGCGACGGCGGTGGCCGATGCGCTCGCCCGCGCTCGTGCTTCTGTGGCGACACCGGCGGCCCTTGCCTCTGCGGGGATCGCGGTGAACCAGGATGGCGTGCCGCGGTCGTTGCTCGAGGTAATGGCGCTGCCCGCAGCGGCGGGGCCAGCGCTGGAGGAGGCCTTTCCCTGGCTGCGCGATCTTCCACGCGGTGTGCGGGAGCAACTGGAAACGGAAGCGCTCTATGCGCCCTATCTCACCCGACAGGCTGCTGAGTTCGCAGCGCTCGAGCGTGAGGAGCGGCTGCCCATTCCGGACGAGATCGACTTTGCCGTGATCGCGGGGCTGTCTACGGAAATGCAGCAGCGGCTGTCCGCGGCGCGGCCGGCAACGCTGGGCGCGGCAGGCCGGGTTCCCGGCGTCACACCGGCGGCGCTGGTCGCACTGGCCGGCCATCTGCGGCGCACTCAGGCGGAGATGCGCGGGCAATCGGCCGCGCGCGTGGAGGTCGGGTGAAGCCCCCGTCTTCCGCTATTTCACGTGAAACAGAAGCGCGCCTGGACGACTTCCTGGCGCTGCTCCTACGGTGGAACGCGCGCATCAACCTGGTGGCGGAGCGGGATGCGGAGACACTGCGGGCGCGGCATGTCGCGGATTCGCTCCAGCTTCTTCCGCTGCTTCCGCCCGGCGATGGGCCTGCGGCTGATCTCGGGACGGGTGGCGGCTTCCCCGGGCTGGTGCTGGCGATCGCCGATACGGGCCGCCCCTGGCATCTGGTGGAATCGGACCGGAGAAAAGCGGCCTTCCTGGTCGCCGCCTCTGCTGAACTGGGCCTCTCGCATATCCGCGTCCACGCCGCGCGAATTGAGGCCGTGACACTGCCACCTCTGGCGCTCGTAACGGCGCGGGCACTGGCGCCGCTGGCCGTGCTGCTAGGCCATGCCGCACGGCTGCTGGCGCCGGACGGCGTTGCGGTGTTTCCCAAGGGCCGGACTGCCGAAGCGGAATTGACCGTAGCGAGCGCGGACTGGACAATGGACATCGAGCGCTTCGAAAGCCGTACAGAGCCGGGCGCCACCATCCTTCGAATTGCAGGAATACGACGTGTCGGGCCCTGACCGCCCCAACCAAGCGCGTGCCGTCGGCTCCAATGGGCCGCGCCGGATCGCGCTCGCTAACCAGAAAGGCGGGGTGGGAAAGACCACCACCGCCATCAACCTTGCCACCGCGTTGGCGACGACCCGCCGCGTGCTGCTGCTGGACATGGATCCGCAGGGCAACGCCTCCACCGGGCTTGGCGTGCCACGGAACGAGCGTGGGGCCGGGTCCTATGCCTTGCTCGTGGGGGACAAACCCCTGAGTGACCTGATTCGCCCGAGCAAGATCCCAGGGCTGGACCTACTGCCTGCCGATAACGACCTCGCGGGTGCCGAGATCGAAATGGTCGGGATGGAGGATCGTGAGCGCCGGCTCGCCGGGGCACTGGACCGCGGCGCGGCGACGCTGGCACGCTACGACTACCTGATGATCGACTGCCCACCCTCGCTGGGGCTGCTGACACTGAACGCGCTGGTCGCGTCCCAGTCGGTTCTGGTGCCCTTGCAGACGGAATTCTTTGCGCTCGAGGGTATCTCGCAGATGGCGCGGACAGTGGAACGGGTGAAACGGCTGAATCCCGGTCTGGCGCTGGACGGGATTGTCCTGACCATGTTCGATCGCCGCAACAACCTCTCGGAGCTGGTCGCGCGCGATGTGCGGAGCTTCTTCAAGGACCGGGTGTACGACACGGTGATCCCTCGCAACATCCGCGTCTCCGAGGCGCCGTCGCATGGTCTGCCCGTGCTGCTCTACGATGTGCGCTCGGCCGGTTCTCAGGCCTATATCCAGCTCGCGGCGGAACTGCTGAAGCGTGACCGCGCGCGAAGCAAGGCTGAGAAGGAAGGTGCGGCATGAGGAAGCCTGCACGCCTTGGCATGGGTCTCTCCGCACTGCTGGGGGATGACCAGGGGCCTGCCACGGTAGCCAGCACACCGCAGAGCCTTCCGGTGGAGGCGCTAGAGCCCGGGCCCTTCCAGCCGCGCGGCCCGATGGATGAGGAGGCACTGGCGGAGCTGACGGCCTCGGTGCGCGAACACGGGGTGTTGCAGCCGATCCTGGTACGGCCAAAGCCGGGCATGCCCAGCATGTACCAGATCATCGGCGGCGAGCGCCGCTGGCGTGCGGCCCAGGCAGCGAGGCTGCACGACGTGCCGGTGGTGGTGCGCGACATGGACGACCGGGCGGCCATGGCGGCTGGGCTGGTCGAGAACCTGCAGCGCGAGGATTTGAACGCGCTGGAGGAGGCGGAGGGTTACCGCCGCCTGACCGAGGAGTTCGGACTGAAGCCCGAGGCGTTGGGCAATGCCGTGGGCAAGAGCCGTAGCCATGTGGCCAATACAATGCGCCTGCTGGGCCTGCCGCCCGGCGTGCGGCAGATGCTCGGGCGGGGTAGTCTGACGGCCGGCCATGCGCGAGCACTACTGACCGCACCCGATCCTGTCCGCCTTGCGGAACTGGTGGTCACGCGCGGGCTGAATGTGCGGCAGACCGAGGCGCTTGCCGCGGCGGCCGAGCGGCCCAAAACCGCGCGGCGGCAGCAGGACGCGGAAACGCGGGCGCTGGAGCGGGAACTGTCGGAGCGGCTGGGGCTGCGTGTATCGATTGAGCACCGGGGGAAGTCGGGGAAGGTGACGATCGCCTACCGCGACCTGGACCAGCTCGACGGAATCGTGCGGCTCCTTCAGGGATAGACGAAGGCCGGGAGAAGTATTTCCCGCAGCCTTGTCCTGCCGGTTTAACGGCCTGCTTCGAATTCGAAGAAGAGAGAATAGAGACTCCCGGGAAGACGGAACCGTCCTCCCGGGCAGGTCCTACGACGCCGCTACCAGGACGGCTGGCACCGGCTCGGTCTTGCTCCGCCGGGCGTAGCGCTGTGCAAGGGCGGCGCAGGCAAAAAGCTGCGCTTGATGGAACAGCATCAACGGTAGGACGATCAGCCCGACAGCGCTGGCGGGGAACAGGATGTTCGCCATGGGAATACCGCTGGCCATGCTCTTTTTTGAGCCGCAGAAGACAAGGGCAATCTCATCCTCTTTGGAGAAGCCGCCCCAGCGGCTGACCAGGGTGGTAGCGAGCAGAACCACTGCAAGAATAGCGAGGTCCGCCATGAGGACGAGGCCAAGGCTGCCCAGGCTGATCCGTCCCCAGATGCCAGCCACCATGCCCTCGCTGAAGGCGGCATAGACGACCAGCAGGATCGATCCCCGGTCAAAGACCGAGGTGATGGGCTTATGCTTGAGCAGCCAGTTGCCGATAAAGGGACGTACCGCCTGACCCAGAATGAAGGGAAGAAGAAGCTGGAGGGCAATATCCTCCAGCGCCCCGGCGCTGAAACCTGCGCCATGGGTGTTCAGGGCCGCCGCTACCAACGCCGGTGTCAGCAGGACACCCAGAAGGTTCGAGATGGAGGCGGCGCAGAGCGCGGCCGGCACGTTGCCGCGGGCCATCGAGGTGAAGGCGATAGAGGACTGGACGGTGGAGGGCAGGGCGCAGACGAAAACGAGCCCGAGCGCCAGTTCCGGCGCGAGATAAGGACGCAACAGCCAGGTGGCTCCCAGCCCTAGCAGGGGAAAGAGTAGGTAGGTGCTGGCGAAGACCAGGGACTGCAACCGCCAATGGGCCATTCCTGCCAGGATCGACTGCGGCGAGAGGCGCGCGCCGTAGAGGAAGAACAGGATCGCGACGGCCGCAGAGACAGCAAGGTCAAGTACTTCGGCCCCGGTACCACGCGCCGGCAGTAGCGCAGCAAGCGCCACGGTCCCGGCGAGAAGAAGCAGATAAGGATCGACCCGGAGCTTATCCCGGAGAGCGCCTGAACTCATGGCGGTGGTCCTGTCGGGCTGGTCACGCCAAGATAGGTGCCCGGGGGAAATCCTGTATCCGGATAGTTTGGATAACAGTCATCGTGCTTCGCGATAAGCAGGCAGGTTCCGATGCGGCCATTGAAGCCCGAATTGCTGAGAACCTTCGTCGCCGTCGCTGAGGCGCGGAGCTTCACCCTGGCCGCGCAACGCCTCGGCCAGTCAACCGTCAGCCAGCATGTGAAACGGCTCGAGGATCTGCTCGGCCGAACGGTGCTGGCGCGGGATACGCACGGTGTTTCGCCCACACCGGACGGAGATGCGCTCCTCGACTTCGCCCGGCAGGTGCTGGATGCCCATGACCGGCTCGACCGCTTCTTTGGCGGCTCGGCGCTGCGTGGGCGGGTGCGGCTGGGCGTGTCGGAGGATTTCGTTCTCGCCGGGCTTAGGGATGTGTTGGCCGAGTTTACGCGGCGGCACCCCTCGGTGGATCTGGAGCTGACTGTCGGGCTGAGTGGACTTCTTTATGAACGCTTCGATGCGGGGGACCTGGATGTAATCCTGGCCAAGCGCCGCGCCGGAGATCGGCGGGGCGAGGTGGCCTGGCGGGAGCCGATTGTCTGGATCGGGCGTCCGGGCACCCGGCCCGATCCCGGAGCGCCGTTGCCGCTTCTGCTTTTTCCACCCCCCAGCATCACCCGGGCCCTGGCGCTGGAGGCGCTGGAGCGTGCCGGGCGGTCCTGGCGCGTGGCCTGCACCAGCGGCAGCCTGAGCGGACTCTATGCGGCGGCCCAGGCAGGGCTGGGCGTTGCCCCGCATGCCGCACGGCTGGTACCGCCGGGGCTGGCGGTCCTGCCCGCGTCACGGCACCTGCCCGAGCTGTCCGAAGTGGACTTCGTGGTCATCGGACCGGGCCGTCAGCACGGAGCGGCCACGGCGTTGATGGAGGCGCTGCTCCGCCATGGCGGACGGGTCGGGGAAGGCGACCCGCCGGGCTGACCGGCCCCAGGGCCGGTCAGAACAGCCTCAGCAGCCGGTCAATATAGTCCAGCTCCTGCGTCGGCCGCTCGCGCTCGGCATGGCGGCGGCGCAGCTCCTCCTGCAGGCGCCGGGTGCGGAGCATCTCAGCCTCATCGGGCACGCGGGTGTCGCCACCTTCCTCGGAGGTGCCGGTGCCCTCGCGCAGGCGACGGCCGAGCGGGTCGCGGCCCTCACCGTTCTTGGCCATCTGATCCTGACCCTCGCCGCCCTGCTCGGAGCCATCGGCCATCGCATCGCCCTGGCTCTCGCCCGGCTCACCCTCGCCGGGCTCCTGCTGATCGCCGCGGCCGAACTGACGCTGCATGCGCTGGGCCATCTGGCGGCCGCCTTCCGACAGCTCGCGGATGGCGCGCTCCTGATGCGGGCGAGGATCGCCGCCCGAAGAAAGGGCTTCGGCGCTCTCGCGCATCGCCTGATCGGCGCGGCCGAGCGGGGCAGGGATCTCGCCGGTCAGGTCGCCATGCTGCTGCATAAGTTCACCCAGAGCGCGGCGGAGGGCCCGCTGGGTGCGAGCGTCGGCGCGCGAGTCGGGAGGGGGTTCAGCGGCAGAATCAGGCTGGCGGTTGCGATTCCAGGGATAGTTCTGCCGGCGCTCGCGCTCCTGGCGGGTTGCCTCGTCCTCGACACGTCGATGGGCACCATCCAGAAGGCGGGATTCGCGGCGGACCATATCCTGGATCACGCCCATCTGCTGCTGGCCACGCTCGCGGCGCTGGCGGCGCTCCTCGCGCTGGTTCTGGGCCATCTGGCCGTTTTCCAGCTCTTCCAGCATCCGTTCCAATTCGGCCAACTCGCGCTCCGCCTCCTCGGGGCGGTCCTGACGGTTCTGCTCGCGCATGCGGTCGGTGCGGCGCTGGGCCTCGCGCTGGTCCTGGGGGCGGGCGGCACCTTCGGGGGGCGGGTTCTCGCCATTCTCGCGCTGCAGCCGCTCGGCCAGGGCATCGAGGTGGCGGCGCACGGCCTCGCGCAGTTCCTGGATGCGGCGGTCGGTTTCCGCCCGGGCGGCGTCCCGCTCTGCCTCACGCCGTGCCTGCTCCTCCTGACGCCGGGCTTCTTCCTGGCGGGCTTGGTCGTTCCGGTTGTCGCCGGGAGGCTGGGTCTGGTCCGCGTTGCGCTGGGCCTGCTCCTGCTGGCGCTGCTGCTCGGCTTGCCGGCGCTGCTCCGTGTCGCGGCGCTCGGCCTCGGCGCGCTCCCGCTCCTGCCGTTCGCGCTCACGCAGTGCCTCGCGCAGACGCTCGCGAGTTTCCGCCAGCGCACGAGCCGTCCGGTCGGCGCGGCCTTCCTCCAGGGCGATGGCGGTGTCCCACATGGTTTGCTGAACCTCGCCCACTGCCTCCGGGCGCTGGTCCGTGTCGAGCCGCGCGCGGGCGGAACGGAGGGCGAGAGCGATCGCCGTGTCGTTCTCGAAAGCCTCAGGCTCGCTGGCCAGGCGGTCCAGCCCCTCAATGGCCGGGCGGCGCTGATCGGGCGTCAGGGAGAGGCCTTTGCGAAGCAGGATCAGGCCACGGGCGACGGGATGGTTGAAGCCGCGCTCGGGCAGAGTGAGGGTCGCCTCCGCTGAGCGGCCTTCCTGGCCGGCGCCATCGCGGGCCAGCAGGGTGACGCGTACGGGCAGGCCAGCCCAGGGATGGGCAGATAGGTCGGGCTGGGCCACGCCCCGGGGGGCCTTGGGCTGGCCCGGGGGAAGCGGCAGGTCGATCGTCAGAGGGGGGGCGTCTAGCCGGGCGGCGAGGCGAATCTCGGCGGTGGCCGAGGCCACCCCCCAGTCATCCTCGGCGCGCCAGGGAAGCCGGGTAGCAAGGCCACGCGAAGCCTGGGCAGGCGGCTCGGCGAAGGCGATGCGGGGCGGGGCGTCCGCCTGGACGGCGATGGACCATTGGGCGACGTCCCGGCCCCCCTGGCGGATCGCTAGGCTTCCTCCGGCTTCGAGCGGGGCCTCGGCGCTGTAACTGCCGGGGCCGAGTGGCTGGAAGGCGGCGATGGCAGTGCCGTCCCGCAGCAATTCGGGCGTGCCGCTGCCACCGGAGAGGGCGGCCCGGAGACGGCTGCCCGCCGGGACCGTGACGCTGCCACCGGCCGGATCGAGGAAGACCGGCGGGGCGCCGGTATAGGTGGGCGGAGTGATCCAGGCTTCCAACTGGGTAGCGAGGCCGGGAGTGGCGGCCGGCCCTTCGGGCCAAAGAGCCCGGCGGAGGCGTTCGGGTGCCTCGGTACCGGCCACGGTGATGGCGGCCACAAGGGCGACGGCAAGGCCGGTGCGGAGGGCGCGCGGGTCGCGGGCAGCCAGGCCTGGGCGCGGCGTGCCAGCGCGGAGCCGGCGGATCCGGGCAGCCTCCCGGGACTGATGGGCGCGCCAAAGGGCAAGGGCGGTGGCATCGCCGCCGGCCGGGCGGTCGAGCAAGGTGGCGAGGGGACGGTGGAGAAGGCCGGACGCCCGTTCAAGCCGGCGGTCGGCCTCGGCATTGCCGGGCAGGGCGAAGCCGCGCCAAGCGCGGATCAGTGCGGTGATCAGCGCCGCAATCAGCACCGCCAGTAGGGTGAGATGCGCGAGAGGCGAGAGGAGGAGGAAGACGCCGGAGAGGGCGAGGACGAGAAAGAGGCCGACAACGCCAAGCACCGGCCAGGCGCGGGGCCAAACGGCTTCCCAGAGAAGGGCGAGGCGGGCGCGGACCCGGAGGCGACCGAGGCGGCGCAGCGCCGGGCTAGCGCCGGGTGGTGCCTCTGGAGGAACCTCCGGGGCGGCTCCGTCCGGGGTGGGTGGTGGGGGGCGGCGGTGTGATTCCGTCAAGCAGGATTCCCCAGCCAGTCGGGCACGGATTGGTTGGCCAGCAGCGCCTCATGCGTCTGGCGCGGGCGGGTCACGGCCCAGCGATGGCCGTCCACCAGAACCTCCGCCGCGAGCGGGCGGGCGTTGTAGGTGGAGGACATAGTGGCGCCATAGGCACCCGCATCCAGGAAGGCGACGAGGGCACCGGGCGGAAGGTCCGGCAGAGCGCGGCCGCGGGTAAAGGTGTCGCCCGTTTCGCAGACCGGGCCCACGACATCCGCCGGGCTGAGCGGGGCATGGAAGGCATCGGGCGCGACGGGCAGGATGCCGTGCCAGGCGTCATACATGGCGGGCCGCACCAGATCGTTCATCGCGGCGTCCAGCACCACGAAACGACGGTTCTGGCCGCGCTTCTGCAGGATGACGGAGGAGAGCAGCACGCCGGCCGGGCCGGCGATCCAACGGCCGGGTTCGAGCATCACAGGGAGGCCTAGCGGACCAAGCGTGGCGGCGATCGCGCCAGCCAGGGCGGCAGGGACGGGCGCGCTTTCATCGCGATAGGGAATGCCAAGGCCCCCGCCACAATCCAGGCGCTCCAGCGGCAGGCCGCGGGCCATCAGGGCGCGGGCGAGATCGGCGACACGAGCATAGGCGGCGCGGTAGGCGGCCATGCCCTCGGTGATCTGGCTGCCAATATGGACGGCGAGGCCAATCGGGCGGATGCCGGGCAGGGAGGCCATGCGGGCATAGAGCGCCGCCGCATCGGTATAGGCGATGCCAAACTTGTTTTCGGCCAGGCCGGTCGAGATCTTGGCGTGGGTCCGGGCGTCCACGTCCGGATTGATGCGCAGCGCAACCGGGGCGGTGCGACCGGTCGCGGCGGCGACCTCGGCGATGCGCTCCACCTCTTCCGCGCTCTCGGCGTTGATCTGGAAGATGCCCTCCTCCAGGGCCAGGGCGATCTCGCGATGCGTCTTGCCAACACCGGAGAAGACGATGCGGTCCGCCGGGATGCCGGCGGCACGGACGGCGCGCAGCTCCCCCTCGCTCACGACATCGGCGCCCGCACCTTCCGCAGCGAGGACGCGGAGCACGGCCAGGCTGTCATTTGCCTTGGCGGCGAAGTGGATGCTGGCCTTCAGCCCCGCTTCCGCCAGGGCATCGCGCAGGGCGCCATAGCGGCGGCGGAGGGTAAGGGCGGAATAGACCCAGGTCGGGGTGCCGACCTCGCGAGCAATGGTCACGAGCGGGACGTCATCCATCACCAGCCCATCCAGCGCATGCGCTGTCAGATGGGGGCGGCGGGCGAGGAGTTCGCTGAACTCGGGGTCGGGCGTGTCGTGCTGGACGGGAAGCGGGGAGGCCATGCCCTTAGTGTGGGGGCGGGGAGCGCTTGCGGGAAGCGCTAGATATGCGGGTCAGACTGTTTCGCCAGATCGTGCGGGGGCTCTGGGGCAGACGGTCCGGCCGGCGCCGGCGTGATCCGATGCTGGATCAGCCACGACCGGTCGTCCCAAGGATCAACCCTGCACATGTTCAGCCGTGGTTCAGCTTGGTTACATTCACCGGACGAATAGGAACTATCCACGTCCTCAAGTGGAGTGGTGCCGGTGGGGGGCCTATATCGGGGTCAACAAGACGACGGCGCCTGCCGCCGCCATTCACGAAAAGGATACCACACCATGTCTTCCCTGAACCTTTCCAAGATCCTCCGGACCCTCGGCCTGGCTGCCGCGCTGATGAGCCCCCTGGCTGCGGGCCATGCCTTCGCGGATGGCGAGTACATCTCGGGCCCGACCGCCTATCCTGCCTGGTCGCAGACCCAGCTTGAGAGCCGCACGCCGCTGGCCAGCAACAGCGCTAACCAGTCCCAGGGTGATGCCGCGGTGCAGTCCTTGGAGCAGAGTGGTGCCACGGGTGGTGGCGGCCAGCACGCCTGATCGCCCCCAGGGCTGAAACAGAAAGGGCCACCGGCACTGCCGGTGGCCCTTTCTGTTTGTGGCCAGAGCTATCCTCCGGCGCCCGCCTCCGGTACGGCCAGGGGCTCAGCGCCATGATGGCCGGAAGCGCCCAGGGCAGGCAGAATTCCATCGGCCAGCAAGGCATGCAGCGCGGCCATGTGTACGGGATCGCGAGGGCCGGTTGGGTCCGACATCATAACCACGCTCAGTGCCATGCCCGGCACGACATAGAGCATCTGCCCGCCATAGCCCCAGGCGAAGAAGACTGGCTGGCCGCGTGCGGCGCCGATCCACCAGCCATAGCCGTAGAGCTGGCCGCTCCAGGAGGACCGGGTGCGAGGCGTCCAACTCTCCGAAACCCAGTTCGCGGGGACGACGGGCACGTCATTCCAAAGGCCGCCGAGGCGATAGACCTCACCGATCCGCAGCAGGGCGCGCGGGGTGAGCAGCATGTCGTTGCCGCCGTAGTACCGGCCCTGCGGATCGCGTGACCAGGCAGGGATGGAGATGCCGAGCGGGACACCGAGCCAATCCCGGGCGAGATCCAGCAACGACCTACCCGCCGCCCGGCTGAGTGCTGCGCCAAGGATATGGCTTGAGCCGGTGGAGTACTGCATGGAGCCGCCTGGCTCGTCCACGAAGGGGCGGGTGAGGGCGTAGGTGACCGGATCGCGCGCCGTGGCCCAACCCCCATAGTTCTGGCCGGAAGTTCGCTCGAGGCCTGCGCGCATGGTCAGCAGGTGGCCGATGGTGATGGCAGCGGCGCGCGGGTCGAGCCCTGCGGGCTGGCGCGGGCCGAGAAGCGGCAGCACCGGCTGGTCCACGCCGCGCAGCACGCCGCGGGCGATGGCACAGCCTACCAAGGCGGAAAGAACGGTCTTGGAGGCGGATTTGATATTGTGCGGCGTCGTCAGCGCCGGGCCACGATAGTGCTGCTCCGCCAGGATCCGGCCGTCCTGCGCGATGGTCACGCTGTGAAGGCGGGGCAGGGCATGGGCGCCTCGCAGCGCCTCGTCTAGCGCGGTGGCGTGGGCTGGGCGGGCGAGCATGCCCAGGGCGAGACCGATCAGCGGGCGGCGCGGAAACATGTGCATGCACCGCGCAAATGGTGACGGGGCGCGCTGGGCTTCAGGGTTGAGACGATCGGTTACGTGGGGATCGGACGGTCAGGGGGGAAAGAATTCTCCCCCTGACCTCTCGTCTCTTCTTTGAGTTCAAGCGCGCCATTCTGCACGGCACGCCGGCGCTACATCCCAAGGATAGAAGAGGGCCGGGAGAATGCCTTCCCCCGGACTTTTCACCGTCTCAAATGATCCGAAGGCGCCCGAGCAGCCAGCCGAAGGCAACCGCAATGGCGGTGGCGGTGAGAGGCTGGTCGCGGATGTAGTCCTCAAGCTGGCCGATCTGGTTCTGCGCCTGGCCCCGGAGCTGGTTAGCCTGGCCGCGGGCCTGGGTGTTGGTGTCGCCGATCAGGCTTCCGATACCTTCCTGCACATTGCCGGCTGTTTCCTTGCCGGCGCCGATAATCCGATCGCTGTCCATGTGCCTCTCCTCATGTTGGGCCGCGGCGCCGTGCGGCCCGCGCGGGAGGAAACGTGGCGGGGCGGCGTGGGTTGAGTGGCGGTGTTCGACTCCTGGAAGACTCCCTGGACCTGGCCAGGGAAGCCGGATCGCTGACGGGCCCGCAGCGAAGAGCTGCCGCCTGCTTAGATGCGGCTTCCAAGGTCTTCTCTGGGCAGAAGGCCGGCGGCTTTCGGGTGAATTCTGATGTACAGAACAAAGCCCGTGATGACCGGAAGAGCCGGTACCTGAGCAACAGGGCGTTGGCGCGGCATCGGCAGATGGATTGCGGCGCGGGGCAGAACTGTCCGGGCGCGCCTTCCAGCCTTTGGACTTGCCACGACGAGCCCCTGACAGTTTGGGCGGCCCTCGCTGCGCCTCAGATTGCCAAGGCCCTCCCGATAGCTGACATTGCGGGCAGGGCGGCCGCAGAGCCGCCGTTCCCGGAGCGCTGGCACCCGCGGCCCCTATGGTGTGCGCTGCTTCGCGCACGCGACCGGAGACGATGTATGGCGGTGCGACCTTTCCACCTCGGCTGGTTCCTGCAGGGTTCCAGCGTCCAGGCCTGGGGCGAGCCCTGGACCGGGCATATCGGCCGGGACTGGATGCAGCCAAGCCTGTTCATCGACATGGCCCAGGCGCTGGAGCGCGCCTGCTTCGACTATATCCTGCTCGAGGACAGTTCCTATGTCGGCGAGGCCTATGGCGGCTCTCGCGAGATCTACCTGAAGCACGGGCTCTCCGTGCCGCGGCAGGATCCCTCCATTGTCGCGACGCTGCTTTTCGCGGCGACGAAGCGGATCGGCATTGCCACCACCCTCGCCACCTTCACGCACCCTCCCTATCTGCTGGCGCGCATCATCGCGACGCTGGACCAGATTTCGGCTGGCCGGGCTGGTTGGAACATGGTGACCGGCAGCTCCGACATGGCCGCGCGCAATTACGGGCTGGACGGGCTGCCCGAACACGACCTGCGCTACGACATGGCCGATGAGTACATGGCCTGCGTGAACGCGCTGTGGGGCAGCTGGGAGCCGGGCGCGCTGGTGGCTGATACGGAAACCGGCGTGCTGGTGGACCACACCAAGGTCCATACGGTGGATTTCGAGGGCAAGTGGTACCGGTCGCGCGGTCCGCTCAATTCCGGGCCCTGCGTACAGGGCCGTCCGGTGATCGCGCAGGCCGGCGGCAGTCCACGCGGGCGGCAATTCGCGGCGACGCATGGCGAGACCATCGTGGCGAATCCCAAGGGCATTGCGGAGATGAAGGCCTATCGGGATGACGTGCGCGCCCGTGCCGCCGCCCTGGGCCGAAACCCGGACAACATCAAGGTGCTGTTCCTGGTCAACCCGATCATCGGCGAGAGCGCAGAGCATGCCGAAATGCGCCGCCGCGAGCGCATCGCGCGGGCCGACCGGCAGATTGCGCAGCGCCTCGCGCATTTCAGCAAGGTGACCAATATCGATTTCGGCAGCTTCGACCTGGACAAGCCGATCGACGAGAGCCTGCGCACCAACGGCCACCAGCAGAACCTGGACACGCTGAAGAGGATGGGCGCGGGCGGCAAGACGCTGCGGCAGGCCTTCACCGACTACCGGGGCACCGGGCTTTCCGTCGATCTCTGCGGCACGGTGGACACCATCGCCGGGCAGATGGCGGAGGCGATGCAGGAGGTGGGCGGCGACGGCTTCCTGCTCTCGATGGACGATGTCAGCCGCCGCACGGTCGCGGAGGTGGCGGACGGGCTGGTACCGGCGTTGCAGGCACGCGGGCTGGTGCGCCGCGCCTATGGGCACGCGACCTTCCGAGAGAACCTGCTGGAGTTCTGAGGCCGGTTCCCTCGCCAACATATCCTGGAGACGCGTGATGGATGCTCCTCCCCTCGGCCGGAAGCCAGGTGGTGCCGCGCTGGACCTGCCCTTCGATTCGGAGGAGATCCTGGCCGGGCTGATGCGCTGGGCAGCGTGCGAGAGCCCGACCTTCGACGCCGCCGCGGTGAACCGCATGATGGACATGGCGGGGCGCGAGCTGGCGCTGCTAGGCGCGCGGATCGAACGCATTCCCGGGCGCATGGGCCTGGGCGACTGCGTCCGCGCGCGCTTCCCGCATGCTTCGCCCGAGGGCACGCCGGGCATCCTGGTGCTGGCGCATCTGGACACCGTGCATCCCCTGGGCACGCTGGAAAAGCTTCCGATCCGGCGGGAAGGCGACAAGGTGTTCGGCCCCGGCATCTTCGATATGAAGGGCGGCACCTATCTGGCCTTCGAAGCGCTGCGGCAGATCACCCGGGCCGGGCTGAGGACGTCGCTGCCTGTGACGGTGCTGCTGACCAGCGACGAGGAGATCGGCAGCCCCTCCACCCGCGACCTGATCGAGGCGGAGGCGGCACGCGCCGCCTTCGTGCTCGTGCCGGAGCCGGCGCGTCCTGATGGTGGCGTGGTGACCGGCCGCTATGCCATTGCCCGCTTCAACCTGCGCAGCACGGGGCGGCCGAGTCATGCAGGCGCGCAACTCGCCGCGGGCCGCTCCGCCATCAAGGAGATGTGCCGCCAGATCCTGGCGATTGAGGCCATGACGACGGAGGACTGCACCTTCTCCGTCGGCGTGATCCATGGCGGCCAATGGGTGAACTGCGTGGCCACCCATTGCGACGCCGAGGCGCTGAGCATGGCCAAGCGCCAGGAGGACCTGGATGCCGGCGTCGCGCGCATGCTGGCCCTGACCGCCAGCGCGCCCGATGTGGTGCTGAAGGTGACGCGCGGCGTCACCCGCCCGGTCTGGGAACCGGAGGAGCGCGGCATGGCGCTGTACCGCCATGCCCGGAGCATTGCGAACGCGATCGGCTTTGACATCAACTCCCAGAGCAGCGGCGGCGGCTCGGACGGCAACTTCACGGGCGCCATGGGCATCCCAACGCTGGATGGGCTCGGTATCGCGGGCGGCATGGCGCACACGCTGGAAGAGCACATCCTGGTCAGCAGCATCGTGCCGCGGACGAGGCTTCTGGCTGGGTTGATGCTGACGTTGGAAGCTTGAAAAAGCCGGGGGGAAGTATCCCCCCGGACCCCCTTCTATCTTTGTCTGTAGCGCTGGCGCGCGGTTGGAGCTGGCGTACCCCGAACTCAAAGAAGAAGATGATGGGGGTCCAGGGGGAAGAATTCTTTCTTCTCCCTGCCTTTCTCTCAACGCGATGCCGCAGCCCTGCGCCGGCGCAGGATCAACACGCAGCCCAGCGCGATCCCGATCACCGCCAGGGAAAGCCCCGTGGTGACGGTGCCGAGCGCGTAGATCTCCGGCGTCGTTACCGTCGTGGTCAGCCCTTGCAGTTCCAGCGGCAGGGTGTTGCGCCCGCCAATGGCCTGGCTGGTGCGCGCCACCTCGTCCCAGGAAAGGGTAAAGCCGAACAGCGCGACACCGACCAGCGACGGCGCGATGATCGGCAGCACCACATGGCGCAGCGTCCGCCAGGGGGAGGCGCCGAGGTCGCGCGCTGCTTCCTCATAGGCAGGATTGAAGCGGTTGAAGACGGCGAAAAGGATCAGCAGGCCGAAGGGCAAGGTCCAGGTCAGATGTGCGCCGAGGGCGGAGGTGTAGAGGCCGGATGAACTCTCGTAACTCTGCAGAAAGCCCCAGCCGGTGCTCTCGGCCAGTGCCTTCACGGCGTCGTCGAGGATGCGGAATTCCAGCCCGATGCCGAGGCTGACGACGATGGAGGGCACGATGAGGCTGGCCACGGCCACGTAGAACAGCGCGCCCTGGCCGATGAAGCGCTTGCGGAAAGCGAGCCCTGCCGGCAGCGCGAGCAGCACGGTCAGGATCATCACCACGGCGCCGAGGCGGAGCGAGCGGCCGAAGGCGGCCCAGATATCCACCACCCCCACGCCTTGCCAGAGCTTGGAAAACCAGAAAGTGGACACCCCGTTCATCGGGAAGGTCAGGCCGCCGGAGGGGCCCTGAAAGCTCAGCACCACGATCGCCAGGATCGGCCCGTAGAGAAACAGGACGAAGAGGGTGAAGAGCGCGGCCAGCCACCAGAAGGCGGCAGGGCGTTTTTCTCCGCTGCGGTTCATCACAGCTCCCGCCGGATATCGACCAGGCGCGTCAGCGCCCAGATCATCAGCAGCACAATGCCCAGTAGCACCACGGCGTTGGCGGCCGCGATCGGGAATTGCAGGTAGCTCATCTGCACCGCGATCACCTTGCCGATGGACGCGATCTGCTGCCCGCCCATGATGCCGACCGTGACGAAATCGCCCATCACGATGGTCAGCACGAAGATGGAGCCGATGACGATGCCGGGTTTGCAGAGCGGGATCACCACGTTCCACAGCGTCTGCCAGCCCGAGGCGCCTGCATCCCGCGCGGCCTCGATCAAGGACCGGTCGATGCGTGCCATGGAGTTGAAGATCGGCACCATCATGAACAGCGTGTAGAGATGCACGAAAGCCAGCACGACCGAAAATTCGGAGTAGAGCAGCCAGTCCAGCGGTGCCTTTGTCAGGCCCACCGCCTGCAGCCCCTGGTTCACCAGCCCGTTGCGCCCGAGCAGCGGCACCCAGGCCACCATGCGGATGATGTTGGATGTCCAGAACGGCACCGTGCAGAGCAGGAAGAGGGCCATCTGCATGGGCACGCTGCGCACGTGGAAAGCCAGGAAATAGGCGATGCCGAAGCCGAGCACGAGGGTGGACACCCAGGCCAGCAGCGCGAAGCGGAGCGTGGAGAGATAGGTGGCGAAGGTCACGCAAAGATTCGGCAGCTTCGCGATGCAGCCGTCGAAGACCTCCTGGTAGTTCTCCAGCGTGAAGGCGGGCGTGAGGGTGTATTCGTCATAGTGCCAGAAGGAGACAGCGACCGTCAGGCAGAGCGGCACGATGAAGAAAAGCAGGAAGAGCAGGGCGAAGGGCGCCGCCTGCCAATAGGCGGAGCCCCGGCTGCGGCGCGGGGCCACCCGGCCCGGCGCCGCGCTGCGCACGTCGCTGATCGTGCTCATGTCCGACGCGCGTCCGGTTCCGTCCATCAGGAAGCGATGAACTCGTTCCACTTGCGGATGAGGTAGGTGTTCTCATCCATCACCGCGTTCCAGCAAGCCACGCGGCCCATGCGATCCTCATAAGAGCCACCGTCGCGCACCGTGCCGGCCTTCTCCAGCAGCGATCCGTCGGGCGCCTTGATGTCCTGCTCGGCCGGCTTGCCTTCCATCCAATAGGCCCATTCGTAAGGTGCCATGTTCTCTTTCGCTGTCTCCAGCACGGCGGAGTAGTAGCCCTGGCGGTTCAGGAAGGCGCCGGCCCAGCCGGAAAGGAACCAGTTGATGAATTCGTAGGCGGCGTCGAGCTTGCGGCCCTCCACGGTGCGCGGCATGCCGAAGCCAGAGGCCCAGGCGCGGTAGCCTTCCTTCAGCGGCTGGTAGATGCACTGAACGCCTTGGCTGCGCACCTTGGTCACGGCCGGCGACCACATGGACTGGATCACCGTCTCGCCTGAGGCCATCAGGTTCACGCTCTCATTGAAGTCCGACCAGAAGGCACGGAACTGGCCGGCCTTCTTGGCGTCGGTCAGCATGGCCATGGTGCGGTCGATCTCCGCACGGGTCATGTTGCCCTTGTCCGGGTATTTGTACTGGCCGGTGGCCTCCATCACCATCGCGGCGTCCATGATGCCGATGGATGGAATGTTCAGGATCGAGGCCTTGCCCTTGAACTGCGGGTTCAGAAGCTCGGCCCAACTCTCGATCGGGCGGCCGATCAGGTCGGGGCGGATGCCCAGCGTGTCCGCGTTGTAGGTGGTGGGGATCAGCGTCATCCACTCGGTCGGGCTGTCCGCGAATTCCTTGGAGTTCCGGCCCTTGAGGAACTGCACCTTCTTCGGCGCGGTGCCCTGCTCGCCCAGCGTCTTGCCGCCTGCTGTGACGCCGCGGGTAAAGACGGGCGTGATCTTGTCGAACAGCTTGATCCGCCGTGCCTCGACGCCTTGCAGATTGCCCGAGGGAACGACGCGCTTGAGCGAGAAATACTCCATGTCCAGCAGGTCGAAGGTGTTGGGCTGCGTCACCGCGCGGCGGATCACGTCATCCGTCACCACCGGGATGTATTCGATGGTGATGCCCAGGTCCTGCTTCACCTTGGCGGCGATCTCGGCGCTCTGGTTCACGGCGGTGCCGAGATAGCGCAGCGTCACCGGCTCTTGCGCGTGAACGGCGGGGGCGGCAAGGCGCGTGGCGGCGCCGGCGATGGCCAGACCGGCACTCGCGCGCAGCAGGTCGCGGCGGCTTGGAAGCCCATTCTTCTCGGTCATCAGGGCAACTCCTCCAGGGCCGGCGTGCTGGCCGGCGGTTGCACATCGCGCAGGGGATGGGCGTCGGCCGCCTCCCAGCGCGCGGTCACGGCATCGCCCACCGCGAAGGGGCGGGCGGCGAAGGCATCGTCGGGGATCACGGCGAAGAGCTCCGTGGCGACGGCAGGATCCAGCGGCAGCATCCGAAGCTGCACGAAGGAGCCCTGGTACTCCACCGTCTCCACCCGCGCGGACAGGGAAGGGCCGGGCATGGCGGCCGCCATGCCATCGGGCGAGAGCCGCATCCGGTCCACCCGCACCGCGACCATCCCGCCGCCCGGCAGCGAGATCACATTATGCCCACCGATGAAGCGGGCGACGAAGGCGGTGCCGGGGCGGGAGAAGATTTCGCGCGGTGTTCCCGCCTGCTCGATCAGGCCGGCATTCATCACCACCGCCAGGTCGGAGAGCGCCATTGCTTCCTCCTGGCTGTGGGTGACGTGGATGAAGGTGATGCCCAGTTCCTTCTGCAGCCGCTTCAGCTCCGCCCGCACCTGGATGCGGAGGAACGGGTCGAGCGCGCTCAGCGGCTCATCCAGCAGCAGGACGGAGGGTTCGGTGACCAGAGCGCGGGCCAGCGCGACGCGCTGCTGCTGGCCGCCGGAAAGCTGTGCGGGCAGGCGGTGGGCGTAATCCTCCATCCGTACCAGCGCCAGCATCTCCCGCGCCTTCTGGTGGCGGGTGGCCTTGTCCACGCCGCGCATGCGCGGGCCGAAGGCGACGTTGTCCAGGCAGTTCAGATGCGGGAACAGCGCGTAAGACTGGAACATCATGGCCGTACCGCGCGCTGCGGGCGGCAGATGGCCGACCTCGCGCGGGCCGATCAGGATGTTGCCGTCGGTCGCCGTCTCATGCCCCGCGATCATCCGCAGCGTGGTGGTCTTGCCGCAGCCGGAAGGGCCGAGCAGGCAGCAATAGGACCCGGCGGGGATATTCAGGCTGATCGAGTCCACCGCCAGGGCGGGCCCGTAGCGTTTGCTGACCGATATCAGTTCGACGCTGGCCCCGTGCATGCGCTCCCGCGTTCCCCTTACCGACCGCCTATGGGCCAGCAAGCCACGTGCCAATGCAGGTTGCGCGGCCGCCGATGTGCCTTAGCCTTGCCGCATCCTGGGAGAGCCGCGATGCCCCGTCCCCGCCTGCTCGTGATCAATCCGAACACCTCCGATCGCGTGACAGCGGTGATCGGTGAACTGGCGCGAGAGGAAGCCGGGGCGGAGGCGGAGGTCACTGCCGTCACCGCCCGCTTCGGTGCCGCTTATATCGCCACCCGGGCTGCCGCGGCGGTGGCGGCGCATGCGGTGCTGGACGTGGCGGCCGAGGCACTGGCCGGTCCCGCCCCGCCGGACGCCATCGTCATCGGCTGCTTCGGCGATCCCGGGCTGGAGGCCCTGCGCGAGTTATGCGGCCTGCCGGTTGTGGGCTTCGCCGGCGCCGGCTTCGCGGCGGCGGCCCAGGAGCCCGGTCGTTTTCTCGTGGCAACCGGCGGCACGGCTTGGTGCGAGATGCTGACGGAACTGGCGCTTCTTCTGGGCTTTGCTCCGCGCCTGGCCGGCATCATTTCGATCGACGAGGCTGCGCAGGAGCCAGGCCGGGCCGCCGCCGCCGTTTCCGAGGCCGCCGCGCGCACAGGCGCTGCAAGGGTCGTTCTGGGTGGGGCGGGGCTGATCCCGGTCTTTCCCCGCATTGCCGGAGGCTTGGCGCTGCCGGTGGTGGACCCGCACCGTGCGGCGATCCGGGAGGCGCTGCGGCTGGCGAGGGAACCAGCCGCGGGGCGAAGGCGGAGCGCGCCGATGGAAAGCCGGGGTCTTTCCCCCACGCTCGAAGCGTTGATGGCCAAGAAATAAAGGTCGGGGAGAAGGAATTCTCCCCGGACCCTCATCTTTTTCTTCGAGTTTGCTGGCGCGCCAGCGTCACCGGCGCGCCAACACACAGACAGACAAAGGAGGGGGGTCTGGGGAAGTCCATCTTCCCCAGGCTTTTCCTTAAGCCGCCACCCGCTGGTCCGCCGCCACCTCAGCCACGATGGCGAAGGAGCGCTTGCGTGCGGCGTGGTCGTGGATCTGGCCGGTGACCATCAGCTCGTCCACGCCGGTGCGTTCGATCAGGTCGCGCAGGCCGCGCCGCACTGTATCGGGGCTGCCGACAATGGAGACGGAGAGCGAGGCGTCGATCATCGCCTTCGCATAGGGATCGAGAGACTCGTAAAAACCCTCCTTCGGCGCAGGCAGCTTGCCGGGCTGGCCGCTACGCAGGTTCACGAAGGACTGCTGGTGGGATGAGAAGAGAAGGCGAGCCTCAGCGTCCGTCTCCGCGGCGTGGATATTCACGCCGATCATCACATAGGGCTTCTCGATATGGCCTGAGGGCCGGAACCGCTCCCGGTAGATGGCTATGGCCTGCTCCATCGCCTGCGGGGCGAAATGGGAGGCAAAGGCGTAGGGAAGACCCAGGGCGGCGGCGAGCTGGGCGCCATAGGTGGAGGAGCCCAGGATCCAGATCGGCACCTCCAGCCCCGCGCCGGGAACGGCCTGGATGCGCTGGCCGGGCTGGGCCTCTCGGAAATAGGCCATCAGCTCCATCACGTCCTGGGGGAAGCTGTCGACATCGCCCTGCAGGGTGCGGCGCAGGGCATGGGCCGTGATCTGGTCCGAGCCGGGGGCACGGCCCAGGCCGAGGTCGACGCGGCCGGGATAAAGGGCGGCCAGGGTGCCGAACTGCTCTGCGATGGCGAGCGGGGCGTGGTTCGGCAGCATGACGCCGCCGGCTCCGATCCGGATGCGGCTGGTGCCATGGGCGATATGGGCCAGGGCGACGGAGGTCGCGGCGCTGGCAATGCCGGGCATGTTGTGATGCTCGGCCATCCAGTAGCGGTTGTAGCCGAGTGCGTCCGCGTGCTTCGCCAGATCGGCCGAGTTTCGCAGCGCCTGGCCGGCGTCGCTGCCCTCGGGCACGGGGGAAAGGTCGAGGACGGAGAGGGGAATCATGTTCGGCATATGGGGCCGATCCTTCCGCGTTCAAAAGCCTGGGTGAACCGGCGGGGTGGCCGGCTTTCCGGGGGAGATTTCCCCCGCTTCGTTCTCACGCCGCCTGGAAGAAGGGATTGGCCGGCCGCGGCAGCCCGAGATTCTCCCGCAGGGTTCGGCCCTCATACTCCGTCCGATGCAGGCCGCGCCGCTGCAGTTCCGGCACCACCTTGGTGGCGAAATCGTCCAGCCCAGCGGGCAGGAAGGGGAACATCATGTTGAAGCCGTCGCAGGCGCCGGTCTCCAGCCATTCCTGCATCTGGTCGGCGATGTGCTGCGGCGTGCCGACCATGGCAGCGCCGGCATAGCCGCCCAGGCGCTGGGCGAGCTGGCGGACCGTGAGGTTCTCGCGCCGGGCCAAATTGATGGCGCGCTCACGACCGGACTTGCTGGCGTTGGTTTCCGGGATGTCGTCGGGGAGCGGAGCATCCGGGTCGAACTTCGAGGCATCAGTGCCCAGCGCCACGGAGAGGGAGGCGATGGCGCTGTCATAATGCACGCCGCTGTCGAGAATGGCGCGCTTCTCGCGGGCTTCCTCGTCGGACTCACCGACGATGACAAAGCAGCCCGGCAGGACGAGAAGGTGGTCGGGATTGCGGCCGGCCTTCTCGGTGCGGGACTTCACATCGGCGTAGAAGGCGCGCGCATCGCCGATGGTGCCGCCGGCGGCGAAAATGACCTCCGCGGTTTCGGCGGCAAGCTGGCGGCCATCATCCGACGCGCCGGCCTGGACGATAACGGGATAGCCCTGGATGGGGCGCGCGACATTGAGCGGGCCGCGGACGGAGAAGTGCTCCCCCTTGTGATTGAGGACATGCATCTTCTCCGGGTCGAAATAGGTGCCGCTTTCGACATCGCGAATGAAGGCGTCGTCATCCCAGGAATCCCAGAGACCCTTCACCACATCGATGAACTCATGCGCGCGGCGATAGCGGGCGGCGTGCTCCCAGTGCTCCTCGCGGCCGAAATTCTGGGCTTCCGTGGGGTTCCCGGAGGTGACGACGTTCCATCCCGCGCGGCCGCCGGAGATGTGGTCGAGCGAGGCGAATTTCCGGGCAATGTGCCAGGGTTCGTTATAGGTGGTGGAAGCGGTGGCAATCAGGCCCAGGCGGTCCGTGACCATGGCGAGCGCGGGCAGCAGCGTCATCGGGTCGAAGCTGGTGGTGGTGGCGCTGCGCTTCAGGGCCTGGACGGGCATGTTCAGTACGGCTTGGTGGTCGGCCATGAAGAAGGCGTCGAAGCGGGCGTTCTCGAGTGTCTTCGCGAAGCGGACGAGGTGCTGAAGGTTGAAATTCGCGTCCGGGAAGGCGCCGGGATAGCGCCAGGCCGCCGTGTGGATCGAAACCGGGCGCATGAAGGCACCAAGGCGCAGGCGGCGAGGGGACATCGGGAGCCTATTTCACGACATAAAGCCGTGAGATGATATGATGCCCCTGACAGGGTAGTTCAAGAAGGGCTGAACTCTGCTCCGTGCGGCCCAGGCTCGAGGAAAAAGTGGGGCTGGGGAGAATTCCTTCTCCCCCGGTGTGCCATCAGAACCGGTTCTGGAGCCGCATGAGGACGCGGGTCTCGTCGAAATTCGCCGCCTTGTCGTAGCGCAGGGCGCCCCCGAGGGTGAGGGTGGGCGTGACCGCCCAGTCCAACTCCGCCCGCACCCCGCCGACGAAGCCGCTTTGGGACTGGCCGGGGTAGAAGGCGTTGACGGGCGTGGTGCTGCCCGCCGTGGAAGCAGCCAGGGCCACGGCCTGGGATTGCAGGTCCGGGTTGTTAGGGAAGTAGGGCGCGCGGTCCTCGCGATAGCGGGCATAGCCGGCCGTAGCGCCCAGCCGGTAGGTCACGTCGCCCACCCGGCCCCGCCAATCCACCGGGATGTTCACCGCCGTGTACTGCTGCGGGCTGAAATAGCCGCCGTGGCCAAGGGTGAAATAGCGCAGGTTCTGGTCGTAGCCGAAATAGACGAGATCCAGGCCGGCGGTCAGCTCGCCGGCTTCGTTGCGGTAGACGGGAAGGGATAGACCCGCCCCTGCCTCGATGCGCGTGTTGGAGCGGACATTGTCGCCTTCGAAGGTGGCATAGCCGCCGCCGGCATAGGCGTAGCCCCGGCCAATCGGCACCTCGATCTGGCCGCGGCCGCCGGTGCGCATCACCGAACCCCAGGTGACGCCGGTGCGGTCGTCCACCGCACCGGCCCAGGAGAGCAAACTGTCCGTCACTGCGCGGCGCTCGCCGGCGACGCGGATTCGCAGGTTATCGGACAGGGCGGGGGCGACCTCGATTCCGCCCACGATATCGTTGCGCCGGAAGCCGAGCGGCGTGGTGCCGATGTCGAGCTTCAGCCAGTCGCCCCGGACATAGTTGAGGGCCAGGGCAACGCCGGTGGCGCTGGTGTTGCGCCCAGAGGCCAGGGCGGCGGCATTGCCCGCGATGCCGGTGTTCAGCGCGTTGGTGCCGAAGCGGCGGAGCGCCTGCACATCGGCCGAGGGCGAGCCGGAATCGATAACGACGGGCTGCACCGAGGCCGAAAGCCTTCCGCCGAGCGCACCGGGCGAGACCTCGCCCTGGAAGGTGGCGCTGAGCTCCGTCAGCCGGTCGAGACCTGGATCGCCGGAGCGGACGCGGCCGGCCACGCCCGCCGTGAGGAGCGTGCCTGTCTCGGCCCGCAACGCATCGGCCTCTGCCTGGATTTGGCGCAGCACGGGGTCGGCGGGCTGTGCGGCAGCGAGCACGGGCCCGGAGCGCGCTCCCCCGCCGCGGGCGAAGGGATTGGCCAGCCCTTGCATCGGCACGACGGTCGGCGCGGTGGCGGTGGCACGGGTTCCGAGTTCGGCGCTGCGCTGGGTGGCGGCGAGTTCGAGGGCCGCGCGGGCACGGGATTCGTCACCCGCCGCGCGGGCCACGCGAGCTTCCAGCAGGGCCACCCGGGAATCACGGGCACTGGTCGATTGGGCGCCGGCCAGCAGGCTCTCCGCACGCTGCCGGTCCCCCATGGCCAGGGCTGCCTCGATCGCGGTGCGGCGGGCATCGAGATTGCGGGGATCGCGCACCAGCACGGCCTCGGCCACGCGCAGCGCCTCCTCCGGCCGGCGGGCGCCGAGATACAGGCGGGAGAGGGCGAGGTTAGCGTCCCGGTTGGTCGGGTCCTCTGCCAGGACGGGGCGCAGGCGCTCGAAGGCGTCGGCCTGATCGCCGGCTTCGTTCAGCCGGTCCGAGGCACGGACAGCAACGCCGGCCCGGAGGGTGGCGAGGTCGCGGCGCTGCTCGGGCGTGGCGCCGCTCGCCTCCGTCTCGGCAGCCAGCGCCATTGCCTCGGCCTCCAACCCGGCACCGAGCAGGGCACCGGCGATGGCAATGCGGGCGGCGGCGCCATTGGCGCTGCGGTTGGCGGCGGCGACACGGGCAGCCTCCGCGGCGCCCGCCTTGTCATTCGCCTCCCCGAAGGCACGGATCACAGCTACCGCAGTGCTGCCCGTGGGATCCGGCCTGGCGGCGAGGGTGAGGAGACGCGAGCGGCCCTCGATCGGGGAAAGCGGCAGGAGGGCTGCCGCCGCCTGTACCTCCCGCTGGGCGCGGACGCGGGCGGCCAGGCGGGACATGTCAGGGCTGCGGCGGTTGGGCGGGATGCGGGAGAGGAAGGCGTCGGCATCGGCGATGCGGCCATCTTCCTCGGCGAACAGGGCAGCGGCGAAGATGGCGTCGGCGCTGGTGCTGCGGGCGACCAGTTCCTCCACCACAGCGCGGGCCTCGGCACCGCGGCCCTGGCGGCGGAGCGCACGGGCGAGGTCGAGCCGGGTCCAGGGATCATCCGGCGCGGCAGCGACGGCGTTGCGGAGGATGGCCGCGGCGGCAGCCGGATCGGAGACGCGGGCGGCTTCGGCGCGGTAGGAATTCGCCAGGGCATTGCCGGCGCCGCCAGCGGCCGTAGGCGCGGCCGGACGGGCGATGGTGAATTCGGCGGGGCGGCCCTGGGCGCGCAGGGCGTTGTTCAGCCCCTGCTGCGCGGCCTGGAAGCCCGGGCGGCGGCTAAGGGCGGCGCGGAAGCGGGCCTCGGCGCCCTGGGGGTCGTTGCGGCGCAAGGCTAATTCGCCCAGCAGAACCTCGGCATCGGAGCGGTCATCCACCTCGCGCATCGCGGCGCGGCGGGCGGCCTGATCGGCCCCATCCAGGTCATTGCCGCGCAGCTTGGCCCGCGCCTCCGCAATGTCGGTGGAATAGGAGGCGGCGTCCAGCGCGCGCTGCCATTGCTGGGCGCGGGACGGATCGGCGGCGATGGCGCGCTCCAGAAGGCGCCGGGCCTCCGGCTGGTTGCCCTGGCGCAGGCGGATGACGCCAAGGCCGCCCAGCGCATCGGCATCATTCGGGTTGCTGGCGAGGATGGCCTCGAACTGCCGTTGCGCGTCGGCGATGCCCCCGGCCTCCAGCCGGGCGAAGGCCGCCTGCCGGGCGACGGCGTCGGGATCGGCCGGGGCGGGGGGCGGCGCATTGCGCAGGGCTTCCAGCCGGCGGCGCAACTCGGCGTCGTCAGGGAAGCGCTGAAGATAGGCCTCGATCTGCGGGGTGGCGGTAGGGTCGTTGCCCGAGAAGCCGAGGGCGGTGCGCCAGGACTGCCGGGCCTCCTGCCCAACATCCGGGCGGTCCACCAACTCGGCGAGGCGAC
Source organism: Roseomonas chloroacetimidivorans (assembly GCF_049629625.1). Lineage (NCBI taxonomy): Bacteria > Pseudomonadati > Pseudomonadota > Alphaproteobacteria > Acetobacterales > Roseomonadaceae > Roseomonas > Roseomonas chloroacetimidivorans. The sequence continues at coordinate 79,935 of NZ_JBNBZS010000026.1, forward strand.
GGATGCCGTCAGCGCGCGTCTGGGCGGAATAGGTCAGGGCCTGGGCATAGGCGAGGCGCGCGCGATCGGTGGCGCCAGGGCGGGAGGCGAGGGTAGCGAGGCCCCGCTGACCCTCGGTGCGGCCCTGATCCGTGCCGGCCAGGGTCTGATAGTATTCGAGCGCATAGGGCTCGGTCGGGCCCTGGGGGCCGAAGATCTGACGGTAGCGCTGGGCGGCGGCATCGCTGCGCCCCTCCCGCGCCAGCCGGCGGGCTTCCTCGATCGCGTTGCGGTCGATCTGGGCGCCGCGCACGGCGCTCTCGGCCTCGGCTTGCAACTGCGGCGCCGCGCCAGTGGTCCGGAGGCGGGCGAGATAGGCGTTGGCGGCGTCCCGGTTGCCGCGTGCCACCTCCAGCTTCGCGGCAACGGCGAGGACAGAGGGGTCATCCGGCGCAGCCGCGAGGGCACGCTCCACCGCTGGCGCCGCCAGATCGATGCGCTCCTGGGAGAGCCAGCGCTCGGCCTGGCGCACCAGCACCGTCACCGCGCTTGGCGGGCCGGACGCGGCGTTGGTGACCTGCGCCGAAGCCATCCCCGGCCAGGCGGCCAGGGCAAGGGCGAGGCCGATCGCCGAGCGTCCCCTGCCTCTACCCGTGCGCTTCTTGCCTGTGACCGCGCCCGCCATGGTCATTGTCCCCCAGGGGTGCGGGCGCGCAGCCGGACAGCCGCCCGGCGCCGCAGGAGCCAGAAGAAGGGCAGGCCAAGCAGAAGCGCGCCCACGGTCATGACGCCGGCCACCCGCCAGGGGCTGGTGCCCAGCCAGATATAGGGCACGACCCACCAGGGCGGGTTGCCCACAGCGTAGGTGGCGCCGGTGCGGTAGCCGGTAACGCGGCCATCATTGATCAGCACGAGATCGCCCTGCACGCGGGATCCGGCCTCGGGGTCGCGCAGCGTGCCGAGCACGCCCGAAAGGGCGGCCGGGGTCGCGCCCAGCAGCGCCACCACGGACTTGCCGGGGGTCAGCGGATTTTCGGTTCCTACCAGCACCGCCACGCCCTCGCCGAGTTCCGAGAGGGCGGTGGAGGCGCGGGTCAGTTCCTCGGAGCCGGGTTGGTCGAGGAGGAGGGCGCGGATGTCGGAGAAGGCATCCGGCGCCGCGATGGTCAGGCGGTCATTCTGCACCTGGATGGGGCTGTTCCGCAGCAGCGTGGCTGCGGCGGGCTGGCGGCCGAGAGTTCCCAGCACCAGCAGATCCTGCCCGGCCACGGTCTGGAGCGCGGGCGGGAAGACCACCGACAGGCCTGTGGCGGGAAGCCCGACATTCGCGGCCAAGGTGCCAATCAGATCGAGGAAGGCGGAGGTCTCGACCGTGTTCGGCCGCTCCGGCATCACCACAGCCGTGCCGGAGAGGTCCGCCATGCGGGTGAAAGGAAAGCCGACAGAGGCGAAGTAGTTCAGGCTCGGCAGCCGCGCATAGCGCCATGCCCTGGAGACGTCGATCGTGCTGTCGGGATCGACGGCGGCGCGAATGTCGCCGGGTACGGCGGTGCACTCGCCACGGTTCAGCGGGCGCATGTCGAAGCGCATCTGCAGCTCCTCCCGCCCGAAGAGGAGATAGGTCGGCACCATGACGCGGCCGGTGCGCACCGCCGGGTCGCCGAAAAGGGTTCCGGTGAGGAGGTTGAGCGGCCAGATCCGCTCGCCCGAGCCGAGGGGGAAGGACTTCAGGAAGTTCTCGGAAACCAGCACGTCGAGCCGCGACGCCGCGACATCCACGGCCTGCCCGTTCGGCCCGCGGAAGCGGAGATCGGCGGGGATGCCGCGCTGGGCCCAGGTGAGAAGGTCGGGCGCCGTGCGAAGCGGCACGCGGATCGTGCCGGGGGTGTAGCCATAGGCCTGCAGCTCGGACCGGTCGATCAGGCTGCCGATCTGCACGGGCCGGTCCGGCGGCAGCCAGCGCGGGGCGTCATAGGGCTGCCTGGGGGCGATATTGGGGGCTGAGACGCGGGCCAGCTCCCCGCCCACGCCGCCGCGTCCGGCGGCCAGGGCCAGCGCGGCCTGCGCCACCTCCTGCTCCGACCGCCCGCCGAGGATGAGGTAGGTGCCGAAGGGATCGGTCGGGTTGGCGATCATGGCCAGGCTCGGCCCCTCGAAGCGGGGCAGGGTCAGGCCGGGCACCGCATCGGGGCCGGAGGCGATGATCAGGGCATTGCCCTGCGCCGGCGGGGCGCGGTCCACCGGGAAGCTGGCGCCACGGTAGTCGGCCTGTACCGCGAACCAGGATGCGGCGATGGCGGCGGCGCGCAGCCCTTGTGCCCCTGCCTCGGCGGGGATGACGACGGGCAGGGTCAGCGCCCGGCGCAGCACGCGGCGGTCAAAGAGCGGCTCCGGCAGGCGGGCCAGGTCGCGCTGCGGCGGCAGGCGCTCGATGGTGAGCTGGAGCGTCGAGAGATCGGAGATATTGGCGTAGAGCAGGCCGGAGAGCGGGTCGTTGCACTCGGTGGCGTAGCGGCCTGCAAAGCGGAAATTCAGCCGGTTCACCTCGGTGAAGTTCACCGGGTCGATATCGAAGGAGATGGGGCCGAAGGCCTGGCGCGCGGGGTCGAGCGGGATGTTGCCGACGAACTGCTCGTTCAGCGTGACCGCGATCTGGCTGAGGGAGGGAATGAGGGCGGCGGAGGACCCGCCCTGCACGGTGATCCGGGCGGCTGTCACCACCTCGTCCCGCGAGAGGCCGAAAAGGATGCCCTGCAGGTCGGCGATGCCGCGGAACTGCATAGGGCCGCTCAGGCCGAGCTCGCGGAAGGTCCGACGCACCTCCCGCGTGGCTCCCGAGAGGGAGGTCGCGGGGGCGGCTGCGGGCGCCGGCGCGGCTGCATTGGCGCCGGCCACTGCGCTGGCCCCGAAGGAGGGCCCACCCGGCGGACCTGCGGGTGCAGGCGGAATGGCAGGGCTTGCGGTGCCTGGCGGGGGCAGGGCCGGGGACGGTGCCTGGGCCTGGGCCGCGCCCGGAAGCAGCAGCGCGAGCAGGGCGATGGCGGCCGCGGTCGTCTCTTTCGCGCGGTCGGCCGGTGCCTGGATCTTGGCCTTGGGCCGCAACACGTCGGACTTGCGGATCTGCTCGACTGGTACGGGCTTGCTCACGCGGCTCGGGGCCTTGGTCATCTTGAAGCGGTACTTGCGGAACACGGCGTCCTTCGTGGCCATCACCACGTCCTTGAGGGCACGCAGCGGCCGGTCCTGTGGCCATTGGTCCCAGTGTACCCAGGCATCGGGCCGGCCGAAGAAGACGCGGACCATCGCCGCTTCATCGACCACATTCTCGATATGGAAGCGCAGGAAGGCCTCGCCCTCCTCCCAATGCAGGAGGGTGGCGTGGACCTCCACTTTCTCATCTCCCAGGTTGAAGCAGACGCTACAGTGGTCGCCATCGGCGATGCCGAGCGGACGCTCAAGCAGCAGGCGGGCGCCGGACATGGAGATGTTGGAGGAACGCGCCGGAACGCGCCGCTCGTCGGACAAGATGAGCTCGGCCGGCAGATTTGTCTCGACCCGGGCGCGGTCGCGCATCTGCTCGCGTTCCTGCCCCACCGCCACCGCCGCCGAGACAGGAACCAGACAGAGCGTGCACCACAGGGTGTTCAGCAGATAGGCCTGGAATTCCAGAGACCCCGTCTCATGCGTCAGCGTGCCGTAGATTCCAATGCCGGCGCCGATCAGCAACGCGCCGAGGAGGATAAGGGTGGGAAGCACGGCACGGACATCGAGATAGCCTTCCTCCAGCCGTCCGCCCTTGTCGGTGACATTGAACTTGCCTTTTCGCGGATCCCAGAGGGTCGCGATGGTGACCAGCATCAGCGGCGCGGCCATGCAGGCCTCGTAGATCTCGGACCAGAAGGAATGGCGGTTCCGGCCATTCAGGCGTGAGGCCGTGCCAAAGGCGTGGAACATATGGCTGCCCGCATAGGCGATGATGGCGAGCGGGGAAGCCGCGATGATGTTCTGGCCAAGGAAGAGGAAGGCCAGCGGCGAGGTGAGAAAGACGATGCGGGGTAGGGCGAAAAGGAAGGAGAAGCCCGCCGTGAAGTAGCAGAGCCGCTGCGCCCAGGTGAGGCCGGGGGCGAAGGGCGTGTTCTCCTGCCGCAGGATCTGGATCATCCCGCGCGCCCAGCGCATGCGCTGGCCGATATGGATGGCCAGGCGCTCGGTGGCCAGGCCGGCGGCGAGGGGCAGGCGGATATAGGCGGTGTGCCAGCCCTTCTGCTGCATCAACAGTGAGCAGTGGCAATCCTCTGTCACCGTCTGGTGTGGCACACCACCGACCTCCAGCAGGGCGGTGCGGCGGATCAGAGCGCAGGAGCCGCAGAAGAAGGCGGCGTTCCAGAGGTCATTGCCGGGCTGGATGGCGCCATAGAAGAGCAGGCCCTCATTCGGCACGGGGCGGCCGCGGGCCAGGTTCCGCTCGAAAGGGTCGGGCGAATAGAAATAATGCGGCGTCTGCACCATCGAGAGCCGCTGGTCCCGCACAAGCCAGCCGGCAGTCATCTGCAGGAAGGCGCGGGTGGGTGCGTGATCGCAGTCGAAGATGGCGATGTATTCGCCATCCGTGTGCTTCAGGGCGTGGTTGATGTTGCCGGCCTTGGCGCCCTTGTTGTCCGGGCGGATGATGTAGCCGCAGCCGACCTCCTCACAGAACTGGCGGAAATCGGGGCGACGTCCGTCATCCAGGACGTAGACGTTCAGCTTGTCCCTGGGCCAGTCAATGTTCATGCAGGCCAGCACGGTCGGCCGCACGATCTCCAGGCTTTCATTGTAGGAGGGGACGTAGACATCCACGCTCGGCCAGTCATCCGGGTTGGGCGGCAGGCGCGTGGGCTTGCGGTTCAGTGGATAGGTAAGCTGGACATAGGAAAGGAAGAGCAGCGCGCCCGCATAGCATTCCGCCGCGAAGAGGCCGAGTGAGAGAAGGCCCTGGAGGGGATTGTCGAACTGGATCGTCTCCGTCACCCGCCACCAGAGATAGCGGGAGGTGATGGCGAAGGAGAGAAGGACCAGCAGCACCGTCGCGCGGCGCGACTTGGAGCGGTTGACGAGCAGGAAGGCGGCAATGCCAAGCAGGGTCAGCACCGCCTGCTGCTCTCCGGTCAGCGGCACGGTGATGACGAAGATGTAGGCCAGCGCCCCAAGCAGGATGCTGGCAATTCGCAGGGCGCGGCCGACAAAGGGCAGGCGCTCCCGCGTGGCGGTCATCCGCATGGCTGTCATCGGCGCAGCCCCCAATCGGTCAGTACGGAATGGCCGCTTCCGGGCGGGGATGGCGGCGGCAGGGCCAGGCGGCCCAGAAGGGCTTCGGCCAGGAGGGCGAGATCTTCGGCGGCCCGTCCGCCCATGACCTCCACCGGAAGCCGGCGGTCGGCCAGCGCCTCGGCCACGCCTGGATCGCGGGCGACCACGCCGAGCATGCGCCCGCCCATCGTCGCCTGCGCGACGTCCAGCACGGCGTTGGAGAGGGGCAGGTCCAGTTCTACCTGGTTCAGCACAAGCACGGCCCGCTCCGCCGCCCGCGCAGCCAGGGTGCCGCGGCCGAGAAAGCGGCCATTGGCGATCTGCGGGATGAGGGAGGCGCTGCCGCCATCGGCCAGCAGCACCGCCACCGAAAGGTCCAGCATCGGTGTGAGGGCGGAGAGCGCTGGCGAGGGGCCTGGCGGGCTGTCCACCAGTACAATGCGGCGCGGGTCGGCCAGCATCTCTCGCATCGGGTCGGCCAGCAGCTCGGGCCGGTCCATCAGCAGGCGGGTCAATTCAAGAGCCCGGCGCGGCTCCACCCCCCCATAGGGCAGCAGGGAGACGCCATAGGGCGTCTGGCGCAGCGCAGTTCGCCAGGCGATGCCGCTGCCCAGCTCCGCCACGAAGCCTTCCTCGTCCCGCACGGGCAGGCCGAGATGCAGGCGAAGGGCGTTCTGGGGATCAAGGTCCAGCCCGAGCACATCATAGCCGCGCGCGGCCAGCAGGGCGGCGATATTCGCGGTCAACGTGGTCTTTCCCACGCCGCCTTTAGGCGACACGAAGGCGATCAGGGGCATCAAGAATTCCCTGCCGGCCGCGGCCGGCGACGCACGCGCAAGCGTGGCGGGGTACCCGGCGCGGGCGGGGGGGGAACCGGGGCGGCTGGAGGAGGAGACTGGCGGGCCTGGGCCACCAAGGAGGTTCCCAACTCGGCCGAGACCTCGTCCAGCAGGGCAAAGCGCCGTGCTTGCACTGCTGGAAAATGGGGCGGGGGCGCAGGAGCGGGAGGCGCGGCGGAGCGGACGGCGTGCCGCAGCGCGGGGGAGGGCGCGGCCGTGACGGGTGGAACCGGGGCAGCTGTTGGCGGAACGGGTCTGGCGGCCGGAATAGGGGCCGAACGCGTTTCCGCGATGTGCGCCGGGCGGCGCATCCGCGCAGGGGCAAAAAGCGTGACACGCTTCGGAAGCGGCGGGGGCACCGCTGCTCTCTCGCTCACCTCGCTGTCCACTGGGGCCCTGTACGCCGGCTCTGCGGGTGGAACAGGAGCAGGCGGCATTGCCGCTTCCGCGCCCACACGCTGCGCCTCGTCCTGCAGGCCGGCTAACGGAACCTCGGGCGGAGGAGCAGGCGCCGGGGCGTCGATTCGAACCGGGGGATAGCGAAGATAGCTGAAGCTTCGCAGGCCACAGGCGCGCAGGAGGCGATCAATCGGCTCGTCCACGCGCGCGGGCCCCTCCTTTCCATTGAGACCGTCGGATCATAGGGCAATGGTTCCGATTTCGGGAAGAGCAACCATAATCTGCTACCGTGGCGCGCATCATCCGACCATTTGGCCCTACATCAGCCACAGTCACGGCCCATCCTTGAAGCCAGTGATTTTCAAATAGTCGGGCACAATTTAATTGTGAGCGGCAACACAAGATGGAGGCACGTCCGGTATTCTCCAGAGTTCGTAACGTTTCAGCGCCGTAAAGCGCATGTTATGGCAGTTCATAGGCAGGGCCATCGTAGCACAAGGCAGGGACATGGACGAACAGGCGTTGCGGAAGACCATGGCAGCTGCCATCCGCATCGTTCTCGAAGAAGGCCTCCAGAAGGCGGACGATCCAATCACCTATCTGCGCTCGGCTGCGGAGGAGGTGCGGCCTCACGAATCCCCTCATTTTCATTGGCTCAGTTATGGCCGCGATTCGCCTGCGTTTCGTAGAACCTCCGTGTCACGGACGGATGGGTGTGGGCAGTGATCGAGGCGGCGCGTGCGATTGGGCGTTTG
>NZ_JBNBZS010000027.1:0-81117 GCF_049629625.1 Roseomonas chloroacetimidivorans
GGATGGCGGCCGCGAAGGCGGCGGCTGCCGAGTATCGTTCCACAGCGCCTCGCGGGCGCATTCCACAGCTGCAGGGAGGCGCCTTTGCGAGCCGCGTGGCGAATGACGCAGGCAACGCCCGCAAGCTGACGATGGCGGCGCGCAATGGCGGGAAACAATCCGAACGCGATCTGAAAGGTGTCGAGGAGGATTTCGCCGAACTTAATGCTCTCCTCGAGGACGAAGGAAAAGAACGTTGAATGCGCTTTCACCGGCCGAAAAGGTGCTCCTATACCTCGGGGTTACCGAGCCGGAGGAGATCGACCTCGACGCGATTGCTTGGCAAATGGGCGTTGTAAAGGTGAAGTACCGGGAGCTGGACGGCTGCGAGGCACGCATCGTCGGAGTCGGCGACAAGGCGATCATCACTGTCGACGAACGTCCCATCCCGCAGCGGAAGCGGTTCTCGGTGGCCCACGAACTCGGGCATTGGCACTTCCACCGCGGCAAGACCCTGCTCTGCCGCTGCGAGGACATCGGAGACAAAAGGGGGGCACAGGACATCGAGAGGTCGGCAAACCGCTTCGCTGCGGACCTTCTGCTCCCTCCTTACCTCCTGACGCCCTTGGCGCGCCGCCAGCCTCAGCTCACGGTGAAGGTGCTGCGGGAGTTGGCTGGTCGTTTCGGCGCAAGCTTGTCGGCCACTGCTATCCGGCTAGTGGAAGCCGGGCACAGCCCTTCGATGCTCGTCTGCCATGGGCTCCGCGGTAGGAGGTGGTTTACCAAGTCACCGGATGTGCCTTCGCGTTGGTTTCCGCGTTCAGAGCTGGACGCAGAGAGCTTCGCCTTCGACCTGCTCCACGGACACGGCGCTGAGCAGGCATTTCCCAGGAAAATCGGAGCCGAGGCGTGGTTCGATCGGCCAGAGGCCCAGCGGTACGAGGTTCAGGAGCAGTCCTTCAAGGTCGCCGACGGAGAAATAGTAACCATCCTCTGCATCAGGGATGAGGAGATGCTTGAGGAACGTGAAGGACATTGGCGTTGAGCAATCAGGGCGTTCAAGCCAGCAAAGTGTCCCCGTTGGGAATGGAAAAGCGGCTTTAACTCATCCTTACCACGATCCAATAAGCTCGACAGATTCCGAAATCACCTGTCAGAGCCACGCCCACGTTCCACCTATTGCTTAGGGAAGCGGACGGACAGTCCCCGGCTAAACGCTGCCGGACGCCAGCTGCTCCCTTCGGATGATAAACTCTGAATGTCCGCTTTTAAAGGTGCACCAGCTAGTACTGCACAACCAGCCAACTTCTGCAAACCAATCATTCTCGGCGGTCACATGCGCGGGCCACGTGGGCGCACTTCCTGCGCCTCTCTCCTACTCCCCGCGGCGGTCAGCTCAAGCCGATCCGCCGCCACCCTTTGTAGTTGATCCAGTGCACTCCGCACCGCCGCAGTGACGGGCTGATGCCCCTGATGCCGCGCTAGGTCGTTCCAGTCGCTACCCCGGTCGCCAGCCGGGAAGGATGGCAGAACGGCGACACCGCCCACTGCCACCGCAGCAGCCTCGGCCTTCTCCTTCCCCACGTTCGGTAGCGGCACCGACCGCGTCGGTAGGTGGTGGTCGTTGTCGCCCGCGATGATGATGGGCCGCGACGGATCGGCCGCCCGGTACGCCTTCGCTACGGCAGCTAAGTTCCCGGCGTTAAAGGCGACGGCCACCGGCAGGCCGGTCGCCTCGTGCAGCGTCGCCCCCGTGGCGTAGCCCTCGGCTACCAGCAGCGGCACGCCCGGCCTTGGGCGCCCGCCTATCAGTGCGTGCCCGCCCTCGGTCCTGGCGCCTTTCAGGAACAGCTTGGACCCGTCCACGTCCACCCGCTGCACCCCCCAAAGCCGCCCGTCCACCCCCTGTACCGGCACCAGCAGCCGGCCGCGCCGGTCCTGCCGCAGCCCGTGCGCCTGCACCCCCTTCGCCGCGAGGTAGGGGTGCGAGGTCGCCGGCACCGCCGCGGCCCAGAGCCGGTGCGCCATTTTTGCCACCCGCTCCTGGGTTGCGTGACGCTCCCGCGCCCGATCTGCGGACCTGACTGCCGCCTCGGCCGCGAACGCCGCCCGCTCGGCCGGCGCCATCTGCACCACGGGCCGCTCCGCCTTCCAGCGGATCTCGGCTCCGGTCTTGTGGTTGCGGATGTAGCCGGCCGGCCACCCGTCCAGATGACCGATGTAAGTTCCCGACTTCTGCCCCTTCCGGTCCCCCTCCACGGGAACCCGGTGCATCTTGCCGTTCATCTCCACCGGCCCAGCGACGCGTAACCCAGCCCGGTGCAGAGCCACGGCGAAGTCCCCCGCGGCGTCGGCCTCGGTGAAGCGCGGCGCCGCGCGCCGCCCCAGAGCTGCGGCAGCTCGCAGGGCAGGCGCGGGCGTGGGGGCGGCCTGGGTGAGCTCTACCGGGCGGGCGGGGGCCTGCGCCTCGTCGCGGCCCTGGCGCGGCTCCTGGGCCGCCTGGGCGGGCCTCTGACCCCTGCCCCGCCCCATCCCGGCCAGCACCGCCCCGCGCTCGTCCAGGGCTAGCGCCAAGCGATCCGCGACGGCTGCCACGGCGCCCTCCTCGCGCCTGCGCTGCGCTGCTCGCCGCACGCTCGGTCGTAGCGACCCGTCCTTTCCCACCGCCGTGCGCCGCCAGTAGGCCGCTGCGTTTACCGGCTGCGCCTGATCGGCCTGCTTCGGCTGGGACGCCCGGTGCCGCTCTGTCGCCGCCCGGCTGCGCGCCTGGTTGTCCGCCGCGCGGTCGCGTACCGCCTTGACCTCGCTCTCGGCCGGCCGGCGTTCCTCGCGCTCACTGTCCTGCAGGACGGTCCCGCCGGCCCGCCGCAGCCGGTCGGCCAGCTCGCGCACCGCCTGCCAGCGGGCATCGAGCGCCCGCTGCAGCCGCTCCACCGCTTGGCCCAGCACCCGGCCATCGCGCCGTTCGCGGAGCTGCGCCCCCAGTGTCGCCCGCGGCTCGCCGGCCGCTTCCCGCGCCTCTGCCCGCCGAAACCCGGCCTGCATGGCATGCGCCGCGGTACGGCCGATGTCGCGGGCACGGTCCATGAAGTCGAGCGCCGACGCCTTCGCCGGCTGCCGCGCCAGGTTCCGCGCCACGTTCTCCCATACGTCCGCCGCGGTGACGGGGCGCACATCGCCCAGCGCCCGGCGCACCATCACCTCGCGACGCTCTGCCCCGTCCGACGTGATGAGCCAGGCGGAATCCTTGTGCCGGCTCTCGGCCGTGTAGCCCTTAAAACCCTGCACCCCCGCGGAGCCGGCCGGCATGGCGTTGATGTGCTCGCGGCTGGTGATCCCCTGCGCCGCGTCGATGGTCAGCACGTCGCCCGGCGCCAAGCGCGTGCGTCCGCTCTTTTTGTCCGCCAGGCTCTCCCACGACACCGCGCCGTCGCGGCCTGCGGCCGTCCGCAGCACGATCCCCTCCGCGTTCACATCGCGAACCTCGAGCACGCTGCCGTTGTTGCCGATGTTGCCTCGGCCGCCGTCGAGGAACCGGGCGTTGAGGCGGTCGAACAGCCGCACGCGGTCACCGGGTGCCAAGGTGAGATTGTAGGTGGCCCCGGCCTGGTCGGTGGCCCGAACGGTGAACACGTCCGCCCCCAGCTCGCCCATGGCCCGACGTTCCTCACGCAGAGCCAGGGCCACGGCGCGGGCATCGGCGTTGGTCGGCGCCGTGACGCTGATCGTGAACCCGGCGTCCCCGGCATTCGCCTCGCGCCGCTGCCGCCACAGCTCGGCCACCCGGCGCACGGCGTCGTCGTAGCCGCCCGGCACCGCCTCGGCCGTGCCATCCGCGCGCTTCATGGCCAGCGCCTCGGTCGCCTTGCCGTCGCGGAACAGCCCGGCGATCTCGCGCTCCCGCTCCGTGCGCTGCCGGCGTGTAGTCAGGATCTCAGGCACCGCCTCGGCGCCCAGCGCCCGGCGCATGAGGTTGACTACCGGCCCGGCCTCAATGCCCTGGCATTGCTTGTCGTCGCCCACGGCGACGATGCGGAAGCCGTGTTCCGCACGCAGCCGCAGCAGTTCCAGCATTTGCCGGGCGCCCACCTGCCCCAGCTCGTCCACCACCACCACCGTCTGCGGCCCGACCGAGAGGCGACCGGCACGAACCCCATGCAGGAAGCCCGTCAGCGCTGCGACGTCCCCTACTCCGGCCTCCTTCAGCGGCTCGGCCTGGCGCCAGGCGATCGCCACGCCGAGGACCTGATCCCCCTGGGCCTTCCAGGCATCCACCAGCGGGCGCAGCAGGGCGGTCTTGCCCGACCCGGCCACGCCCACCGCCACGCCCACGGCGCCACCCGTGCCGAGGCGCAGCATCGCCGCGTGCTGGGCCTTCCCGTGGTCGTCACCAAAGTCCAAGCCACTGCGCTCCACCGCGGCGGCCAAGGCGGCGGGGGACAGGGCGCGGCCGCGATCCGCCGCGGCAGCCTTGGCCAGCGCCACGGCCTCGCCCTCCTGGGCGACGTGCAGTGCCGTCGTCACCCGCACCTCGTCGCGCTCACCTTCGCGGCCCCACACTAGCCCCGTGAGCTGGCCGTCCTGACGCACCCCGCGCTCGCGCATGGCCCGCGTCAGGGCGTCCACGTCCGCCCGCCCGCCCTCCGCGCCCGGCGTGATGCCGGCGGCAATCAGGGCGCGGGCCGCCGCGGCCCGCAGATCCGCCCCGTTGAGGACCGAGGCGCGGGAGAACTCGGCTTCGAGGAAGGGCAACGCCGCTTCGTAGGCGGCTTCCAGGCGGGCGGCCCGGCTCTGCTCCCGTGGCGCCTCGGCGCCACGGCGTCGCGGCACCACGACGCTACGGTGCTCCCAGCCGATTGCCGCGGCCTGGCCGCGCCAGGCGGCGAAGTCGCTGAGGTCGTCCTCCTTGTTCTTGCGGGCCGCCTTCGTGCCGCCCTTGAGGAAGTCTACCTGCATGTCCGGCGTCATGGCGTCCCAATCGAGGCCGCGCTTGGCTGCCTCCGCCCGCGCCGCCTCGGTGCCGTCGCGGGTGCGTTTGCTGAATGCCTCGCAGACCGCCTCCGAGATGGCTGGTAGCCTGGCCATGCCGGTGCGTTCCTCCAGCTCAACCGCTACCCCGACGCGCCGCAGGTTCGCGGCGATCTGCGCCTGGTAGAATGCGCCGAACTCGTGGATGCGCCCGTGGGCGGCCTTGAGGTCCAGAGCGCCAAGGTGCCCGCCATCCGTCAGGACCAGGTTGGGCACCGCGCAATGAGTGTGGAGCTGCGGGTCGCCGGCCCCGGAGGGGTCACGATCGGGCCGTAGGGTGTGCAGCTCAGTCGTCACCTCGCCGGTCTTGGGGTCGGGCCGCTTCACCTCGGCGGTCGCCCGCGCCGTGAAGTGCTCGAAGCCAATCCACGCGACGTGCCCGGCCTCGGTGCCGCCCATGCCGGCCTTGCCGCGACGGACTTGGCCGATCTCGCGGGACACGTAGCGCAGGGAGGTGTCCACCGCGTCGCGGTGCGCCTGGAGAATGGTCGCCCGCTCGGCCTCAGTCGGAGCAAAGGCCCATGCCAGGCTGACGCTCTTGGGGGCGGAGAAGCACAGGTCGATGTAGCTGACGCTGCGCGTGGTCGCGGCCTCGTTCGTCACCAGCTCGCCCCCGTCCGCGCGCCGGCCGGCGAGGATCTGGCTCACCTGTTCGACGGTCGGGATGCCGTGCGGGTCGATCCCCAGCGCCGATGCCAGGCCGGGATGCATGTCCCGCCGCGGCTGCGGCCGGGTGCCTCGGCGCGGCGCTTCCGGTCCCGGCTCGCCGTCCGGTCCCTTCCCGGCCCCCAGCTCGGCCGCCCGGTTCCGGGTGTAATAGTCGCCCATCGCCACGGCCTCGGGCGATAGCGTCTCCTCCATCAGGTGATCGGCCATGGCCCGTGCGCCGCCTGCGACGGTGGTGGCTGCGCCCTTGCGAAAGGTCAGCACCAGACGGACCTGCTACTGCGGCGACGCCAGCCCCGGCCGCTGGCCGGCAGGGCTCTCGTCATCGTCCACCGACCTACCGCTGGCAGCAGCCTCGATGCGGTGAAGGACCTCGGTCTGCTCGTCCAGGCGCTGCACGATCTGCGTCAGCAGCCCCGGCAGGGGGCTCTCGCCGGCTTCCTCGGTCGCCGCTTCCATGATCGCCTGCAGCATCTCGGTATGGGTTGCCTGCGTCTCCACCATCATCCGCAACCCCTGGGTCAACGTTTCAACGGTGTCCCGGAGGCGGGTTAGCTCGGCGGTGATGGCGTCTGACAAAGCGGCGTCCTCGACTTCAGTGGCCGGACACGACCTAAACATCTCCAACGGGGATGAGACCAGCACCTTCTAGGGTGCAATGGTCTGTAGTGACCTTCTCTACTCCCCTCCTCCCGTCTCTTGTGTCCTACTTGTCTCTTCCTTGTGCCTCCCTCGTCTCCTCGGGAGGCAATTCTGTCTATTCCTGTTCGCCTTTGTCCCTTCAATGTGGCTTCAATGTCCCTTTTATGTGTCTTAGACGTCTCTTAGCGGTGTCGAACCTGTGCCTTATACGTATCTAATTGGGAACGCGGGGTTGCACCTATGGGCTCCCTTGGGCCAAGATTCCGAGCAGTTGCAACTACGGATGACCGGCTTGGCGGACCCTTCCACCCCACCCGCGACCAAGACGGCGCAGGAGGCATTCGGCCAGCTCTCGGGCCGCTCCCCCCTGCTCGGCTGGATGCGCCAGCACCACGCCTTGATCACCGAGCGGATGAACACGGTTCGGCCGAGTTGGGACAGCATTGCCCGCACCCTGGCCGAGCTGGGCATCCGTGATGCCAACGGCGAGCCGCCAAAAACGGAAGCGGTGCGCCGGGCCTACCACCGCGTCACAGGCGCCCTGAACGCTAAGGGACAGCGACGGCGACGGTCCAAGGCGGAAATGGCCACGGCGAAGGCTGGAGCTTCCCGCACGCCCGCAACCGCTCCCACAGCCGCCCCAACGCCTCCGCCGCCCGTCGCGCCTCCTGCCGCCGTGGCGGCACCTCCTCCCCCACCAGCTCGCCCAGCCTTTAATCCGGCCGAAGGCGCCTTCGATCCGAAGCCGCCTCCCCGGTTCAAGCCGGCGTCCCTGAAATGACCAGAGTACCAGCCATGAAGAACGCCCCGACCGCCGCGCCCCAGCCCGACCCCTCCCCCACACCCAGCCCCCGCCTGTTCGGCCGCGCCCGCTCCATCGAGGGCGAGAAGGAGATCCCGGTCGGACCGGCCGCCCGCTCTCGCGATGCCGCCGCTGCGGTCCTGCCCATCGTCCCGGCCGTGGACCTGGGTGACGGTCCCAAGGCGCTGTTCGTCATGGGGCCGGGCCGCAGCGGCAAGACCACGCTGCTGCGCTACATCTTGGAGGAGGCCCGCCCGGGGAAGCCTGCGCCCATCGCCGCGGCACTCGATCCGCAGAACCGGTCGCTCGCCACCTTCGTCAACGACGTGGCGCAGCCCGACACGACCGATCCCACCGGCGTCGCCCGCTGGGCGGAAGAACTGCTCGGCTTCGTCATGGCCGAGAAGCAAAGCGCCCTGCTCGACATGGGCGGCGGTGACCTGAGTATGGGCAAGCTCCTGGAGGACGTGCCCGACCTGGCCGGCAGTCTGGAGGAGGCCGGCGTGCATCCGGTCGCGATCTACACCCTGTCCCCGCGCGTCGATGATCTGAGCGTGTTGGCCGGCTACGAGGCGCAGGGCTTCCAGCCCAAGGCCACGGCGCTGATCCTCAACGCCGGTCTGGCCGATCCCACGGTGCCGCGCGAGGACGCCTTCGCCCGCGTGCTGCGGCACAGCGCCTTCCGGGCCGCCGTAGACCGCGGGGCGGTTCCGATCTGGATGCCGCGGCTGGATGCGGGCGTTGCGGCCGAGATCGAAGGCAAGCGGCTCCGCTTCGGCCAGGCCCGCGACGGCCAGGCCCCGGCCGACCAGCCCGGCGCCATTCTCGGCCCCTTCGACCGCTCGCGCGTCCGCAAGTGGATGGCGGACATGGCTGCGGCCCTGCTGCCGATCCGCTCGTGGATCCCGTGAGCGCGACGGCCGCGGCGCCTTCCGACCCGCGCGCGGCCATTGGCCGCGCGCGCGCCGATCTGCGCCTCGCGGCCTCGAAGGCGCAGCTTGAAGGCGATCCGCTCGGCCCGGTCCTCGACGCTTTCGGGGCCAGCCTCGGCGCCATGGGCGAGGTGCTGGACCACGCGGAGGCCAGCCGACAGCCGATGGACGCCTCGGCGCGGGCGGAGATGACGCGCCAGCTCGTGCAGGCGTGCCGAGCCGACTTCGTGCGCCAGGCCGGCGCGCAGTCCCGGCGCTTGGCCGTGCTGTCGGGCTTCGGAGCAGCGGTACTGCTGCTGGGGGCGCTTGGCGGCGGCTACCTGTGGGGAAGATCCACGGAGACAGCGGAAGTGCGCGAGGCCACGAGCATCATCCGCGCCGCGCTGTCGGACGGATCGGCCTCGGCGCGGGTCTGGGCCGACGCCATCCGTCGCAATGACCTCGTGCGTCTATTGGCACGCTGCGAGGGGCGGGCGGTTTGGGCCGACGCCGCCGGCCGGCGTGCCTGCGCCGTGCCGCTATGGCTGGACGAGGCGCCGCCCCCGGCGGCGCCGGCTGCGCCGCGCTCCTGATGGCAACGCTTCTCCGGCGGGTAATTCGCGGAGCGGGCTCCGCACTTGGCACCGCTGCTTGGCTGCTGCTGGCCCCGCTGCTCTACCTGGCGCGGGGACCGGCGAGGGGCCTGCTGGCCGTGCTGGGCCCTCTCGTCATCGCGTGCGCCTTCGGAGGACTCTTGGGGGTCCGCTCCGCACTCGACGCCGGGCAACCGCTCTGGGAACCCCTCGGCATGATCTGGGGTGGGACTATCGGGGCGCTCTGCCTCAGGCTGCGGGCCCACATCCCTCGAATGTGGAATGATTGTGACTGACAAGCGCAAAGGTGCCTTGCGTCTTATGAGAGCTGAGCGCGGACGGCTTGACGGTCAGCCCCGGCCGCGGCGCCTGGGCTGGGGCCGTTCCTCAAGGTCGTGGCTGGACACCTGCACGCCATGCTTCGCCAGTGCCTCCGCAATCACGCGCCGCTGCGTCGTGTCCCTTGGCGATCGCGAAGCGGGCCAGGGCTTCCAAAGTGCCTTCGGTCATCCGGACCGACAGGACAGCCGGCTTGTCGTCGCCCTGACGCTGGACGATAGCCGGCGGCTGCTGCAGTGCGGCCTTGACAGCCGCCCGTAGCATCTCAACGGGGAAATGGCCGGCGCCGGCCTAGTGCTCTTCAGGCCCTTCAACGGTACGGCTCCTGTGTCTTTACGGCATGCGCCTTTGCGCCTTTGCGCCTTTGCGTCATGCGACCTGGCGCTTGGCGTCTTTTTCTTTCCAGCTGCTAAGAGGCTTGACCGGCAGCCACCCCGTTTCCCCAGCTTGTCCACCAGGGCTGCCGCCTCTGCTCCCACCTTCCCATCCAAGACGTGTCGTGTTTGATTACTTTTTTAATTGAACAACCATCATGGGCGTTCCCCAGGAATCCAGCATGTCGAACAGCCCCAGCCCAGACACGGCGGCCAGTGGCACCCCGGTCAAGCGCCGCCCTGGCCGCCCAGCCGGCGGCGACATGGCGCAACTGACGCTCCGCATCCCACGCGCGCACCTGCTCGCGCTCACGAAGGAAAGCGCCCGCCGCTCGGTTGAGACGGGCCGCAACATCACGCCGCAAGCCATCATCGCTAGCATGATCGCGGCCAGCATTGCTGCCAGGGACGAGAACGCGCCGGCCACGTAGCGGCCCGGCGCCACCGCAACAGGCGAAATCACGGATCTGTTACTATTAACTTAGTTTTTTAATTTAAAAATATTGACCCGGGAAGAGGTAAGGGGTAATGTCCCTTTCAGCTGAGGCGCTTCGCTTCGGCGGTTAGAGCAAGGCGCTCCCAATGACCTTCTTCCGTGCTTCCCGTTCCTTCGGTTCCACCCACGCCTCCATGGGCGCCAGCCCGCTGTCTGACAGCGAGCTGATGCAGCTCGCCCCGTCCGCTTTTGCGACCGAGGCCCATTCGTCCCGCTCCGCGCGTTACGCCTACATCCCGACCGCGGAGGTAATTGCAGGCCTGCGACGCGAGGGCTTCGCCCCCGTGCTGGGCGCGACGGTTGAACGTCGGGCAAGCCGCGGTGCGGCAGATGGCTAACGGGCGGCACCAAATCCGCGACGACTTCGGGGCTTGGCTGGAAGGGCTGGCCGCGGTCCATGCGCCACTGTCGCCCGAACTGCGCGAGTTCTCCGACAAGATGGGGTGCGACCGAGGGGAGTGGGTGCGCTACCCCCGCGGCATCCGCCCACTGTCCGACGACGAGGCGGCGGCATTGCGCCGCGTCGCGGAAGCGCACGCCGCGGCGCCGTGGCCGCCGGGCTGGCGAGGCGGCAGCGCAGAGGATGACAACACGGAGACGTGATGATGTCCAACTGCTTCTGCGGGTGCTGGCGCTGCTGGACATGCCGCAACGGGGCTTCGCCCGCCCACTGAACCGCCCCTAGGACACGCGGCGCTGTGACGACGATCCCAGCGACGTGGCAGCGTGGCTGGAAGCCCTGGCGGCCTTCATGGCGGCGCATCCGCTACTGGTGCGGGCTGCTGAGCCTTCACCTCGCGCCGAAGCGGCCTAACGGCTCGCGACCAACCGCCCTGCCTTCCCGGCCGGCTTCGCCGGCCTGCCGTTCTCCAGCCCTGACAGGCTAACGCCGCCCCTGCCTCAGTGCGAACTCCGCTGTTCACAGTCCGGACGGCCGAGTTTGGCCGAGGAACGAACCCGCTATCGCGGGATTGGTCCTGTTTGCACTGACGCGATGCCGCGCCGATAGACGGGCATGAATTGAGCGGGCCCAGGCCCGAGCCGACGCTGGGAGCTCCCCGATCTCGAGGAGCTCCCCATGCCCCACCTCCCTCCCGCCACCTCCGGCAGCCTGCGTGAGCGCTTCGTCGCTGACATGGCCGTGCGCGGGTTCACCGATAAGACCTGCAAGGATTACCTCCGCACTGTCGCGGGCTTTGCCGCTTTCCTGGAGCGCTCGCCCGGCACAGCGACGGCCGAGGACATCCGGCGGTTCCAGATCCGGCAGTCCAAGCAGGGCCTGCATGCGCCGGCCATGAACAGCACCGTGGCGGCCCTGCGCTTCTTCTTCAACCACACGCTCGACCGGCCGGACCTGGCCCGCAAGCTGATCCGGCTCCGCTACCCGCGCAAGCTCCCGGTCGTGCTCAGCCCTGACGAGGCCGCGCGCCTGATCGCGGCCACGACCTGCCTCAAGCACCGGGCCGCGCTCTCGGTGGCCTATGGTGCCGGCCTGCGCGTGGCCGAGGTGGCGTCGCTCAAGGTCGGCGACATCGACAGCCGGCGCATGCTGATCGTCGTCGAGCGCGGCAAGGGAGGCCGGGGGCGCCAGGCCCTGCTCTCGCCGGCCTTGCTTGCCCTGCTCCGGGCCTGGTGGCAGGAGGGGCGGCGAGAGGGCGTCATGCGTCCCGGCGGCTGGCTGTTCCCCGGCCAGGACCCGGCCAGGCCCATCACCACTCGCCAGCTCGGCCGCGTGGTCGAGGCGGCAGCGGTCGCGGCCGACCTGACCAAGCACGTCAGCCCGCACACGCTGCGGCACAGCTTTGCCACCCACCTGCTCGAGGACGGCGTCGACATCCGCGTCATCCAGGCCCTGCTCGGCCATGCCAAGCTGGAGAACACCGCCCTCTACACCCGCGTCGCGACGAGGACGGTCCGCACCGTCACCAGCCCGCTCGACAGGGTCATGGCCCGCATCGAGCCCCGGGAGACCGTTGGATCCGGAGCCAGTCCCGGCGGCTGACCGCCTTGCGCGCCCCGCTCGAGCTCGCCGACATCCTGCGCCGACACGGTCCCGCCTTTCGGGCGGCCCATGCCGGCCATCTCAGCCTCGGCCAGCTCAAGGTCATGGCGGCCATCGAGGCCTGCCGCACCGCCGCCCTGGGCGGCCACGTCGAGGGCTGCCAGAACTGCGGCCATCGCCGGATCGCCTACAACAGCTGCCGCAACCGGCACTGCCCGAAGTGCCAGGGTGCCGCCGCGCGCGAGTGGCTGGCTGCCCGGGAGGCCGACCTGCTGCCGGTCGGCTATTTCCACGTCGTGTTCAGCCTGCCCGCCGAGGTCGCCGACATCGCGGCCCAGAACAAGGCAGCGGTCTATGACCTGCTGTTCCGCGCGGCCTCCGAGACCATGCTCACCATCGCCACCGACCCGCGCCACCTCGGCGCCCGCATCGGCATCACCGCCGTGCTGCACAGCTGGGGCTCGGCGCTGACCCACCACCCCCACGTCCACATGATCGTGCCCGGCGGCGGCATCTCGCCCGATGGCCGGCGCTGGGTCTCGTCCCGGCCCGCGTTCCTGCTGCCCGTGCGTGTGCTCGGCAAGCTGTTCCGCCGCCTGTTCCTGACCCGGCTGGTCCAGCTGTTCGACGCAGGCCGGCTGCGGTTCTCCGGCACCCAGGCTGGCCTCGCCGAACGACCGGCTTTCCTGCGCCACCTGGCGCCGACCCGCAAAAAGCCCTGGATCGTCTACGCCAAGCCGCCGTTTGCGGGCCCCGCGGCGGTGCTCGCCTACCTGTCGCGCTACACGCACCGGGTCGCCATCTCCAACCGCCGGCTGCTCGCGCTCGACGAGCGCGGGGTGACCTTCCGATACAAGGACTACCGCCGCGAGGGCGCCGAGCGGCACCAGGTCATGACGCTCCAGGCCGACGAGTTCATCCGCCGGTTCCTGTTGCACGTTCTGCCACGGGGCTTTCACCGCATCCGCCACTACGGCCTGCTCGCCAGCGGCAGCCGTCGCGACAACCTTGCCCGGGCCCGCGAACTCCTCGCGGTACCGCCACAACCGCCTGAGCCGGACGTGGCACCCGAGCCCACGGATCATCGGCCGCCCTGTCCTTGCTGTGGCGGCCGCATGCTCATCCTCGAGACCTTCGAGCGCACCGCCCAGCCACGCGCACCGCCGTGGCCCGCCTGCTCACCCGGACGAGGTTCGCCGTGATCCGGCACGGCCTGCGCCACTCCAGGATCGCAGCCCTGCTGCGGTCGATGATGACCCTCGACCATCACCCACCCGAAGGGCCTCAACATGCGCGTCGCGGCGGTGATCGTGCGTCAGAACCCGGCGCGAAACACAACATCGGCTCCCGGCATCACCGCCGCAGCCTGCCCATCACCCTCGCGCAGCTGACCTGCCCAGCCCCGGCCATCCGCTAAATCCCCATACCGAGCGCCACCGGACCGCGGGTTCGTTCCTCGGCGACTTTCGGACGCCTGCGGCATCCGAAACCCTTCACGAAAGCAGCCTGGCCGCCTTCCGGCGATGCACCAGAGAAAGCTGCCATCGAGCGGCGCGAGGACCAGCTCGTGCAGCGAACCTCCATGAAGTCCGTCCTGGCGCCTTGGCAAAGGCCTGTCACGTTGCCTGCTGCGCCGCAGACAACGAGGCAGAGGGTCGTGGTGTCAGTGCGCGACGGGTTCGCCGCACCCGGGTCAGCAGCCATGCCGTGACCGCCAAAGCGACCCCGCATGCCAGGGGCCACGGAAGCTCAGCCCGTGGTCGGCAATGGGTTGGCCCGGCTCATCGGGTAGGCTTCCAGGCGAGCAGGCGTAGGGCGTTCAGCGTCACCAGCAGGGTCGCCCCGGTGTCCGCCAGGATGGCGGGCCACAGGCCCGTCACGCTCAATAGCGTCCTGATAAGGAGGACCGCCTTCAGGCCGACCGCGATGGTCACGTTCGCCTTCACGTTCGCCATGGTGGAGCGGGCAAGGCTGACGAGTTCCGCCACCCCCGAGACACGATCCTTCAGCACGGCGGCGTCGGCAGTCTCCAGCGCGACGTCGGTGCCGCCGCCCATGGCGACACCGGCCGAGGCCGCAGCCAGGGCAGGGGCGTCGTGGATGCCATCGCCCACCATGACGACCGTCCCAACGGACCGCAGGGCTCCGATCTCGCGGAGCTTATCGTCCGGCAGCAGCTCGGCCTTCACGTCGAGCGCTGGTAGAGTGCTCGATGGCGCCCACCATCACCGCGTCGCTCCACGAAGGGTGGTCGCGGCCGGTCAGCATCGTGCGGGCGATGATCCGCGCCGGGGGCAACCGGCTCGCGGTGGCGCCGCCAGCACGTTCGCTGCGTCGCCGGCGGGTGGCCCACTCGCCCACCACCCGCGGGCTGCCGCCAAAGCCTTGGGCCCGTAGCCGACGCGAGAGTTCCGCCCCATTGCGGCAGCCGCCGGATCCGCCACCTCGAGTGAGGCGAGCCATGGTTCGAGGCTGCTGGTTCGGCCGCGGAAGACCTCGTCCTCGGTGTGGCGGAGCACACGTCCCGGACGAGCTTGCGGCTGCGGCCGGTGCTGCGGACCATACCCTTGATCGAGGTGCCCTTAAGGGTCATCGTCCGGATGGTCCTGCTCTCCTCGCGGCGACAAAAGTAGCCCTTGCACTGGAGCCGCTCGGCGGCGCTCAGCAGTTCTGGGTCGATGGTGCCAGTGCCGAGAACCCGGCGGATCGGACCCAGGACGCTCCGCACGGCCCGAGAACTGGCTTGATGTAGCCCTGCAGCTCGCACTTCCGTCCTGCCTGAACTCGCATTCTTGCCGATCCTGGTTGGTCCGGCACCATGACACCCGTGCCGACGTTGTTGTTTTGGGTGCCCCGCTAACAGACCATTCTTCCATGCCGATGCAGAAATGGCCGGGCAGGCTACCCCGCGGCGGACCGTGCCTTGCTGCGGTGGAGTCCGCCGCGGCCTAGGCGGCGCGGAGGTCACCCCGGGCAATAGCTCCCTGCACAGGCAGCTTGCTGTTCCTGGCTCCCATCCCTGATAAAATGCTCGATCCCGAGGGTCTGCCCCATCAGGCCAGCTAGGTATCGTGGATCGAACGCCCGTCGACGAGACGGATCGAATTTCCAACTCCAAGGCTGAAGGCGGGAGCAGAGGCTTGATCGGTGCCAAGCAGGCGCGTGAGCGCGGGCTGAGGTGGAGCAGGACGTTGCGGGCTGAGGCGCTCCAGCACCCCTCCCGCGAGTTCTGGGTTGTTAACGAGTTGGTCGAGTATGACAGCGGCGAGCAAGGCTGGCGGTATTCCCGCGACCGCTTCTCCCGGGGACGTGGCAGTATCGCCCGCTACGCGACAGAGGCGGCCGCCGCTGCCGCGGCTCGTGTGGCGAACGAAGTCATTGAGCGGACTGAGTCGGAGCGCCTGAAGCAGGATAAGGCTGCGCTCCGACGCGGGCGCCTGCTCAGCGAGGAGGTCTTGATGCGGGCAGCGGCCATTGCTCGGCATAAGGATTCACCGCGCGTCCCGCCGGAGCACATCCTGGTTGCTGGCGGCAGGCCCGACCACCTGGAGCGGGTGGTGGCGGCCACTCGGGCGATGCCCTACCTCAGACGGGTGTACTGCACAGGAGTGTGGCCGCCGCGGATTTACCTGTCGGCCGACGGCGCGATCTGGGAACCCGACGCAGAGGGAAAGCAGAAGCCGTGGGCCCGGCCGTCAGCTCGCGCTTCGGAGTTCGCCCGTCGCGCTCAGATCGCCGAGGGGTTCGGCTTCAACGCGGAGGCGAACTGGGGAGCCACCAAGGCAGCCATCCGCAAGATCCTGAAGCCTCGGGCCAACGAGTTGCTGGAGTTGGCAAGCGTTCGTCGCCTCCTGGACGAAGCCATCCGGGACGGCAAGCGAGCCTTCCTTTGGGGTGACGTGGTGTTTTGGTACGAGGAGGAGGCGCTCCGCTGGGACGTGAAGCGGATCGGGCGCGCCAAGGACGCCCAAAGAGGGGACAGCCTGTGGCTCGAGGGGACCATCGTGTCCAAGAACCATGGCCGCATCATCGTGCTGCCGTATCGGAAGCAGGACGGTTCGATGGTGCAGGGACACACCAGGAACGCTCCGGGTGATGAACCGGCGCGGCCACGCCACCCGAGCCAATATGTCGAAATCCCCTTTTCAAAGTTGGACGGCGACCTGATGGCAGGGCTGCATGGCGAACTACCTTACGAGTAGGTGCCGCTGAACAGCAGGAAAGGCTCAGCGTTCAACGACAGAAAGCATTGGAAGGGCATGCGGGTGGGCCGCCGGGTCGGTAACACCTGGGCTGCGGGATGGATCGGGCTCAGCCTCATAGCGACAGGTCTGGGGCATCCCGCTTTAGCACCTGTTCTTCGCCTGACTTCGGCGACACTCCGGCGCCTGCTTGACCCGGACGGTTCGCTTCGGGCTCTACAGCATCGCCCTCGGCGAAGTGGTGCTGGTGGCCAGGTTTGCGCCTAGCGGGTTACGAGCGGCGTCGCGCTCTACTCGGGCGCTGCAGAGCATCGTGAACGTCGCCGTGGCCTGCTCGGCGGCGCCCGCCCGGCTGCGCGGACTCATCTCCGCGCGGACGGTGGGCGCTATTGAGGCCCATAACCTGTGCGTAGGTCAGGTCGGGGGGTCGCCTGCGTGGAATGCCACATCGTCCTGCCCGGCAACCGCCCGCTTGGCGAGGCTCATGTTATCGTGGAGCGCGTGGAGAGGGCACTGCGGAACGAACTTTCGAGTCCAGCCGCGGCCATACACCTGCGCCGGAGCGCGGGATCCGGCAGCGCGGCGCCCGCGTCATTTGATCACGTCGTGCGCGACCGGGCCGCCTCGAGCTGACAACGCATCAGCCCCCGTGGGAGGCGTTTTCCCCATATCCATGGGCTGGGTCCGCGCAGTGCCCGTGCCCGAAGTCGGCCAGCGTCTCGATGATGCGGCATTCCCCGGCATGGCCGCCCGCGCAGTTACGAGCCATCCGCTCCAGCTCCAGCCTTCTCATCCGGGCGTCAACCTCAGCGATCTGCGCAGTGGCGATGGCGTGTGCCGCCGAGCAGTCATCTCAGGGCTGGTCCGCCAGATCCAGCAACCGGATGTCGGCCATGGAAAAGCCGAGCTCGCGGGAATGGCGGATGAAACCCAGTCGCCGGACATGAGTATCCCCGTAAGCCCGGTGGCCACCCTCGGTTCGAGCGGGGGGAGGAAGCCATCCCTCGACCTCGTACCACCTGATGGTTGCTGGCTTGACCCCCGTCCACCGGGAAAGGTCGCCGATGGTCATATGCCGCAGGGTGCGCTCCATGAAGTATTAGATGGTGCTCGAGAACCCGATCTAAATGGACTGGGCTCACGGCGGCGATGGGCGCGCCGGGCGAGAACTTCTCTAGGTTGCAGCAGGCCCGCCCAGGATCTCCCCCGCCAAACAGCACGGGACCCGAGATCGGAACCTAGACCTACCAGAGCCCTGCATTCACCCCGTCCATGAAGCGGGTTCCTCGGCCCATTCCGCCCAGAGCTGCGAATCTGGCCGTGCGGAACATGCCCGCACACCGCGCTCCCGCAGCTAGCGCACACCTGTGCACCGCACATTCCGTCAGAAGCATCCTGACGAGGTGCCCTGGCACTCTGAGAGCGCCTGACGAGAGACGGCCGCTCGCGCCGTGGGCCTGGGGCTTCCAGCATTTCTACCACGCCGAAGTGCCTCTTGGCGCAAGGCAGCAGCTTGCGGCTGACAAGCCCGGCGAGCGGTCGACACGCCCAATCACGCCAGGAATTATATTGCGGGCATGTAAACCTGCGCCTTTATTCCTAAAACCTGCGGTTGCAATCATCAACTTTTCGCGATCTAGGCGTCGCCTCACGATAAAGTGTGATTTGAGTTGCGGCAGGGTCGCTGTGGCTGATACTCAGAATCCCAGCAGCGTTGATGACTATCCCTCAAATAAGTCCCTGAAGCGAATGTAATGCGGCCAGATATATTTCTGGCCACAAAGTACATGCTCGCCAGGTCTACTTGGGGATTATTCAGTTCAACGGCGAATCGGGCTACGGCCCTCACCGCTAAGCATCGCGCGGCCGGTTCCGCGCCAAATGGGGACTGATTTCACCATGACCGATCAGGTTCACGGCTTTGCCTCCATGAATGGCGGCACCACCGGCGGCGCGGGCGGCGCAATCGTTACCGTTATGACCGGAAAGGAACTTCTCGCGGCCATCGAGAAGGCGGCGGACTCGCCGCTGACCATCGTCGTAAAGGGTGAGATCACCACCGCCAACACCGGCGCGGACGTCATCACACTCAACGACGTCCACAACCTCTCCATCGTCGGAGCCGGGAACGGCGGCGAATTCGACGGCATCGGCTTCCAGGTGAAGGGCGCCTCCTCCAACCTGATCTTCCAAAACCTCGTCATCCACGACGTGGCCAGCGGCCCCAAGGATGCGCTCGGCATCGAGGGCGGCTCCCACAATATTTGGGTGGATCACAACGAGTTCTACAGCTCTATGGCCGCCGACAAGGACTACTACGACGGTCTGCTCGATATGAAGCGCGGCGTGGAATACGTCACCGTTTCGAACAACGTGTTCCGGGACCACCACAAGGTCTCGCTCAACGGCTATTCTGATGACGATCAGGGCGGCCGCTATGTCACCTACGACGGCAACATGTTCGAGAACATCGGCTCCCGCGCGCCCAGCGTCCGCGACGGCGAGGTCCATGTGTATGAAAACTACTACAAGGACGTGGAGGTCTCCGCGATCAACCTGCGCATGGGCGCCGAGGGCCTGATCCAGAACAACGTCTTCGAGAACGCCCACAACCCTATCGTCAGCGTAGACAGCGACGAAATCGGCTACTGGAACCTCAGCGGCAACGTGTTCGACAACGTCACCTGGGGCAAGGTCGGCAGTGGCGAGGCCACCGCCGCTGACGGTAAGTCCACCACGGACTACACCGTGCCTTACAAGTACACGCTGGAGGCGGCCTCAACGGTGAAGGCGTCGGTCACGAGCAACGCCGGTGCCGGGATGCACGGCGCCTCGACCGACACGGACACTTCGGTCCCCACTGTCCCGACCACACCCACTACCCCTGTCACCCCCAAACCCCCAGTTGTTACCACCCCCAGCACGCCCACCACTCCTTCCGAACCTGGCTCTGGCGGCACCGATGCTCCCTCCGGCCTCAAGGCCACTGGCTCCGCTGACACCCTAACCGGCACGAGCGGCAACGACACCATCGACGGCCTCGGCGGCAAGGACGCCATCTCCGGCGGCGACGGCCATGACAAGCTCATCGGCGGCACCGGCGACGACACCCTCGACGGCGGCAACGGCAACGACACCCTCACCGGCGACAACGGCAACGACACCCTCAAGGGCGGCGCTGGCAATGACACCCTCACCGGCGGTGAAGGCAAGGACAAGCTCGACGGCGGCGCTGGCGTCGATACCCTCCTCGGCGGCGAGGGCGACGACACCCTCGCGGGGGGCGCGGACAGTGACACCCTGGATGGCGGTGCCGGTAAGGACACCCTCGACGGCGGGCTCGGCAGCGATACCCTCCTCGGGGGCGAAGGCAAGGACACACTTATCGGCGGCGACGGCAACGACCGCCTCGTCGGCGGCCTTGAGAGCGACAAGATGAGCGGCGGTGCGGGCAACGACACCTTCGTCTTCTCCAACCTCTTCGACTCCAAGACTGGCAGTGGACGTGACCTCATCCTCGACTTTGGGAACGGTGACGTCATCGACCTGTCCGCCCTCGATGCCCGCGCCAATGCCGCCGGTGACCAGGCCTTCTCCTTCATCGGCAACAAGGCCTTCTCCCACACCGCCGGGGAACTCCACACGGTCCAGTCAGGCGGCAATACCCTCATCGAGGGTGATGTGACCGGCGACGGCAAGGCTGACTTCCAGATCCAGCTGACCGGCTATCACACGATGGCGGCAAGCGACTTCATCCTGTAAGGCCGGAGCATGACCCGGACCGGTTCTCACGAGATCCAGGTCCGGGGTGAAGCAGCGGCATCCTGTTGGGCGGCACCATCCGGGATGGCGCCGCCCCTCCCTCTGCGTGCTCTGAACGGACCGAAGTCCCGACCGGTCCGGGCGGTGTCCTCTCCGCAAGACCCTCATACCCGGCAGTTTGGCTCGGCTTCGCCCAATGAGTTCAGACGGGAGGGCGGGCCCGGTCGGTGATACCTCCGAATCCGGCGACCGCTTGTGGGGCGGGCAATGGATACAAAGACGATCCTGTAGCCGCTGACGCTGCTCCGGCACGTTGTGCCGGAGTGCAATGAACTTGTCCGAGAGGGATCCACTTCAGGCGATGCCCCATAGGAGCCGCGTACTTTACGCGGCGCTGAGTGCAGCGCGACCCGAGCCGTTGCCGCTTCTGACACTTGCCCAACTCGTATGGCAGGACGGGGTGCGGCCAGCCGAGCCAAATGCGGCGCTTCGAGTGCAGATCGACCGGCTGCGCCAGGGGCTGAGCAGATCGGCGATTCAAGAGGATGTGGAGTACGTTTGACGCGAGGGCGCCCCTCCTGGCTGGCGCCTTACCCTCGGCCCTCGACTCAGGGGTGCCACGATAGGCCAAGCATAGCCTGGCATGGCCAGGCACCGCATATCCTGCGGCATGCCCCTTTAGGACCGCCAAGCCTCAAGCCGCCTTTCCTTGCTTCGTTCTCGGACTGGTCAGGACGCCGGGACTTGGCCCCACAACATGGTTCGCGCCGCAAGTGGCTAGGATACAACACACCGTCCGTGAACGCCCCACGCCGCGGTGGAAGCTGGGATGATGCACAGCGATTCAAGTTCCAGTGTTTTTCCGGATCGTAATGTTGCAGTCGTGCCGCAACACCGTTGTAGAAATGTTTAGTTACGTGATATCTGGGAATATGGTCTTCCACTATAACACTTGATGCTGACGAGGTGGGCGAAGTAAACGCCGAGCACACTATCTGCTTCTGGCATTCTTGATTGGGTTTCATGCCCCTGGGTAACGCTTGCGCGACTGAAGTGCATTCAGTGGCGGCGCGAAATTCTTTGGGGGCGAATTCTTTATGGCTACAGATAAAGTTCACGGCTTTGCTTCGATGAATGGCGGCACGACTGGCGGTGCCGGTGGTGCAACCGTGACGGTGACAACCGGTAAGGAGCTGCTAGCGGCCATTGAAAAGGCGGCGGACGCACCGCTGACCATCGTCGTGAAGGGCGAGATCACTACCGCCAACACCGGCGCCGACGTCATCGACATTGCCGGTGTCAGCAATCTCTCGATCATCGGCGCCGCGGGTGGCGCGGAGTTCGACGGAATCGGGATCCGGGTGAAGGACGGATCTTCCAATCTGATTTTCCAGAACCTCTCGATCCACGACGTGGCCAGCGGCCCCAAGGACGCCATCGGTATTGAGGGCGGATCCAACAACATCTGGATCGACCACAACGAATTCTACAGCAGCATGTCCGTCGACAAAGACTACTATGACGGCCTGCTAGACATGAAGCGCGGGGTCGAATACGTCACCGTTTCAAACAACGAGTTCCGCGACCACTATAAGGTCTCGCTCAACGGCTACTCCGACAGCGACGAGGGTGCCCGCTACGTCACCTACGATGGCAACAGCTTTGAGAACATCGGCTCCCGCGCGCCGAGCGTCCGCGACGGCGTCGCCCATGTATACGACAACTACTACAAGGACGTTGCGACCTCGGCGATCAACATGCGCATGGGCGCGATCGGGCTTATCGAGAACAACGTCTTTGAGAACGTGCGGGACCCGATCGTCAGCATCGACAGCGACAAGGTCGGCTACTGGGAACTCAACGGCAACGAGTTCACCAACGTCACCTGGGGCAAGGTCGGCAGTGGAGAGGCCAGCGCGGAGAACGGTAAGTCCACTGGGAGCTATGACGCGCCCTATGACTACACTCTGGCGGCCACCTCCAAGGTGAAGGCGCTTGTCACGAGCAATGCGGGTGTGGGCAAGCATGGCCTGAAAGTCGACAGCGGTGCGGGCACCGATGTCGCCCCCGGCGCCGATGCGGGCGGCGACACCAACTCTGGAACCGACACGGATACGGATACCGGGACGGACGTCGGCGCCACCCCCGCCACCCCGTCCGAGCCGGGCAACGATGCCCTGACGCTGGCCGGAACCGGCGCTGCGGACGTCTTGAAGGGCGGAGTGAGTGACGACGTGCTGAGCGGCGGCGGCGGAACCGACGATCTCAGCGGCGGTGACGGCGATGACACCCTCTCCGGGGGGACGAATCACGACGTCCTGTCCGGCGGGAATGGCGATGATACGGTCGGTGGCAACAACGGCAACGATCTGCTGGCTGGCGGTCTTGGGGCGGACGTGCTCAGCGGCGGGGGCGGTGACGACCTCTTCGTCTTCATGAGCTTCAAAGACAGCCTTTTCGGCGATGACCGCGACGTCATCACCGACTTCACCCCGCATGACCGAATCGACCTCAGCGCGATCGATGCCCTGACCGGTAAAAGCGGTGACCAGGCCTTCGACTTCATCGGGACCCAGGACTTCACCGGTGAGGCGGGCGAGCTGCACGTCATCAGTGAGGGGGAGTTCTCGGTTGTGGAGGGCGATGTGGACGGCGACGGGACGGCGGACTTCCAGATTGGACTGGCAGGCAGCCCGAGCCTCGCCGCCAGCGACTTCATCCTCTGAGTGAACATGGTGGGGCGCGGAAGGATCTGCGCCCCACCAAGCCGACGGTTCAACCCATGGCCAGCGGCGCGGGTGAAGGCATATCTGTCTTCGGTTGGTCTCTGGTTGGTGACGCTGGATCGTGTTGTAGGCCCAGCGCTCGCGATAGATGCGGGTCAGGGCCGCGAGGCACCGCGCTGGTCATGCAATGCGCCTCCCCCAGAAACCGCCCCTCGAAATGGGGACCCGACATGGCCAAAGGTGCCCAACCGGCGGGTTGAGCAGGCCTGGGGCGGTGGGAAGCCATACCCGGATTCCAGTGCTGACGAGAATTGAGACTGAGCCACCGCCAGGGCGCATCTCTGGACGATCACAGTTCATTCTTGGTTCGCACAGGTGGAATGCCCCCCTGCGCCCCGGACGTGCGGTAGTCGCCCGAAGCCATTGATGTCGGGAGGCAGCATCCTTCCCCCCGGACAGCCTGCACCGGCTCCGCGTCAGGGTCTGCGGATCTTGCCTTGGTCGGGTCCTGACTTGCCCAACGGATCAACGTACCTTCCCAGGATGCAGACCGCCTGCTTCATGTTTCCTGTGGGCGTGGACTGACGGTCGGCCGAGAGGAGTATGTGAGCCGATTGGTGACCAAAGCGTCCCGGGCGACTCGGCTGGCAGCCGGGCGAAGACAGCTACCGGCAGCAGCGGAGACCCTCCCAGGGAACAATGGTTGAGCGGCTCGTCCTGCCGGGAACTTGAATGAGCCCGGTGCCGCCTGGGCTGTTACCAAGTGAGCCTGAGCTGTTACCAAGTGATATGCCGCGGTGCGTGACAGGCGCACACCAATGAGGTAGACGCACCCCAGCATGTGTTCCGAAACCACATCGCCGTTCGTTGCTGCCTGCCGTCGCGGGCTCTCGGCGCTGCTGTGCGTTCTCATGCTCCTGATGGCGGTGGGACCGACTGACCTGCCCCTGGAAACGGGCTCGTCCCATGCCGGTCGGGTCTCCATCGCCGCGGCGAACGAAGGTTCGGACGATCCGCCGTTGGGGCCGGACACACTTCCCTGCCATGCGGCACACCATGTTTGCGGCAAGGTGACGCCGCTGCCGCCCAGCGTCGTGGCTGGTTTGCCGTCTGAGACGGGGCGACAAGCAGTGCCCACGCCGGTAACGACGCACGTCCTGGTGTCCGACGTTTCGGAACTCCCCACAAAGCCACCCCGCGCCTAGCAGCCCGCCCTTTCCTACCCGTCCGGCGTAGATGCCCCTGAGGCGTCTTCCTCCGGCCGGTCCGCGGCCCGCTAAGACTAGGTGCATTCATGCGATTCAAGTTTGTCTGGCTGGCGGTTTCGCTTGCCGCCACACCGGCCATCGTGCTCGGGCAGGACGCCCGCGCCCAGTCGGGCCCGGTCACGATCAACTCCCCTCAGCAGGCGGTGGACACAGCTCTCGCCCGTTCGTCGGCGCTGCGGGGCGCCGGGGCCGCGCGGCAGGCCGTCCAGGCCGACGCGCTCCAGGCGCGGCTTCGGCCGAACCCGGAGGCATCGGTAACCTTCGAGAACTTCGGCGGTGTCGGCGGACGGGGGGAATACCGGGGCGGGCGCTCCGTGGAGACGACAGTTGGAGTTGCCCAGAGGGTCGAGCTGGGCGGCAAGCGGTCCGCCCGCATCGGGTTCGCCGCCCGGAGCGGTGACGTCGCGGGCCTGGAGTACCAGGGGGCCCGGCTGGACCTCGCGCGCGATGTGATCACGGCGCTCGCCGACGCGGAGGCCGCGTCCCGGCTCGTTGCGGTTGAGCGGGAGCGCGCCCGGCTGGCTGGGGAGACACTCAGGGCCGCCCGTGCA
Organism: Roseomonas chloroacetimidivorans; assembly: GCF_049629625.1. Lineage (NCBI taxonomy): Bacteria > Pseudomonadati > Pseudomonadota > Alphaproteobacteria > Acetobacterales > Roseomonadaceae > Roseomonas > Roseomonas chloroacetimidivorans. The sequence goes on from NZ_JBNBZS010000027.1 coordinate 24,342, forward strand.
CGGGTTGAGGCGGGCCGGGAGCCGCCCTTGCAGGCGCAACGCGCGGAGGTCGTGCGGACCACGGCCGAGATCGCTGCCGAGCGGGCCCAGCGGGAGGTTGAGATCTCCCTGGCGGAGCTCGCGGTCCTGATCGGGGCCCCCCAGGTCGAGATTGCGCCGCGGCAGCGTTGGTTCGAGGATGTCGGCCCCGCACCGCGACCGCCCGTTCCGGCCGACCCGCTTGCACGGCTCGTCGGGAATCCGGACCTGACGCGCTTGGACGCGGCGGTCGCCCAGCAGCGGGCTAACCTTTCCCTCCAGCGTGCCACAGCGGTCCCGGACGTCACCGTCCAGGGGCAGGTGCGCCGCTTCCAGGACACTGGGGAGACCGCCTTCGTGGCGGGGGCATCCATCCCCCTGCCGTTCAGCGACCGCAACCAGGGCGGCATTGCCAGGGCGCAGGCCGAGCTGCTGCGCGCCGAGGCGGAGGCCGACCGCGGCCGCGCGGCGCTGGCGGCGTCGCTCGTCGCGGCCGAGCAACGGGTGGCCTCGGCTTGGCGTTCTGTCCAGAGCCTGAAGCGCGATGCCGTGCCCGCCGCCGAACAGGCCGCGCGTTCCGCGTCCGGCGGCTTCGCCGAGGGCAAATTCAGCTTCCTCGAGGTGCTGGACGCCCAGCGCGCTCTGTCGGACGCCCGCGCCCAGCTCATCGACGCCTACCGCGAGTTCCACACGCGCCGCGCCGCCGCCGACCGCCTGCGCGGCAATCTACCCTCCAGCCAGACGAACGGGAGTGCCCGGTGATGCCCCGTCTTACCTTTGCCGCTGGTGCCGCCCTGGGCGGGTTGGCGCTCGCCACCGCCTTCCCCTCCATCCCCCAGACCGCCCGCAGCCTCGTGGGTCTTCCGATGGCTCCCGCTGCCGGGGCGGCGCAGTCCAGCGCACCCGCGCGGACACCGCCCGCGCAGACCGCGGACAAGCACGGGCACGGCGGGGGAGAGGAGGAGCATGGCGAAGAGGGCAAGATCGCCATGACGGCCGAGCAGGTGGCCGCTGCCGGGATCCAGGTCGCCGCGGTCCAGGGCGGAACCCTCGTGAGCCGCACGGCCGTTCCCGGTGCCCTCTCAGCAAGCCAGGACCGGCTGGCGCGGGTCACGGCCCGCCTCGCTGGAACGATCTCCGAGGTCCGTAAGGGTCTCGGTGACGAGGTGAGCAAGGGCGAGGTGCTCGCCGTGATCGAGAGCCGCGAGATCGCCGACGCTAAAGGCGAGTTCCTGGCGACCACGCGCCAGGCCGCCCTCGCCGAAACCACCCTGAACCGCGAGACCAGGCTCTGGCGCCAGCGGATCTCGGCCGAGCAGGACTTTCTGCAGGCCCGCGCTGCCGCGGAGGAGGTCCGTATCAAACTGGACCTCAGCCGCCAGCGCCTCTCCGCCCTCGGCCTGTCCGACGATGAGATCGCGGCTCTTCCCCGCCAGCCCGCGGCGTCCCTGCGCCGCCACGAGGTGCGCGCGCAGATCGCGGGTCGGGTGACCGCCCGCGCCGCGGTCCTCGGTGCCGCGGTCGCTGCGGACGCAGAGCTCTTCACCGTGGCGGACCTTTCCAGCCTCTGGGTCGAGATGACGATCCCGCCCCGTGACCTGCCGATGGTGAAGCAGGGCCAGAACGTCGTGGTCACCGGCGAGGGAGATGCACGCGGCGAAGCCCGCATCATCTTCCTCAGCCCCCTGCTGGACCCGGAGACCCGCTCCGCCCGCTCCGTCGCCGAACTCCCCAACTCCGATGGCCTCTGGCGGCCCGGTGCCTTTGTCACCGCCCACCTCGCCACCGCGGAGCAGCCAGTCGACGTGTTGGTGCCGCGGGACGCCGTGCAGGAAGTCGAGGGAAAGAAGGTTGTCTTCGTTCGGACGGAGGACGGCTTCGAGACACGGGAGGTCGCCCTCGGGCGCGAGGACGCGACTGGGTTCGAGGTCATCTTCGGGCTGGATGCCGAAACGGAGATTGCGGTGGGCAACGCCTTCTCGCTCCGCGCCGAGCTCAGCAAGTCCGAAGCCGGTCACGCCCACTGAGGAGCACTTGGCATGATCGGACCCATTCTGGACTTCTCCGTCCGCAATCGCTGGACCGTGATGCTGCTGGCGCTGATCGCGGCCAGCATCGGCGCCTGGTCGCTTGCCCGGCTGCCCATCGACGCTACGCCGGACATCACCAACAATCAGGCACAGATCAACACCCTCGCGCCCTCCCTCTCTCCCTATGAGATCGAGAAGCAGGTCACCTTTCCAATCGAGACCGCGCTGGCAGGTATCCCGGGACTGGAGAGCACGCGCTCCATCTCGCGCAACGGCTTCAGCCAGGTCACCGCGGTGTTCACCGAGAGCACCAATATCTACTTCGCCCGCCAGCAGGTGCTGGAGCGCCTGATCGAGGCGCGCGAGGCCATGCCGGAGGGGGTGGAGCCCCGCCTCGGGCCGGTCTCCACCGGCCTGGGCGAAGTGACCATGTGGACGGTCCGCTTCGCCGACCGCAAGCCGGGCGACACCGTCCCTGACGGTGCCCCGGGCTGGCAGGCTGACGGCTCCTATGTGACGCCGGAGGGCGAACGCCTGACCGACGCGGCCGCACGGGCGACCTATCTGCGGACAGTGCAGGACTGGATCATCCGGCCGCAGCTGCGCAACGTGCCGGGCATCGCGGGCGTGGACGCCATCGGCGGCTACACCAAGCAGTACGTGGTCCAGCCCGACACCGCCCGGCTCATCGCCCTCGGTCTGAGCTTCAGCGACCTGGCCTCCGCGGTTGAGCGGAACAACGTCAGCACCGGCGCGGGCTACGTGGAGCGCGGCGGCGAAGGTCTGGTCGTGCGCTCGGGCGGTCGCGTCACGAGCGTCGCGGAACTGGAGCAGGTGGTCGTCGCGACACGCGAGGGGACTCCAATCCTCCTGCGGGACGTCGGGCGCGTGACCACGGGGCAGGCACCCCGGACCGGCAGCGCGAGTGGCAATGGACAGGAGCTGGTGGTCGGCACGGCTCTCATGCTCATTGGTGAGAACAGCCGAACCGTCGCCGCCGCCGTCCATGCGAAGGTGGACGAGCTGAGGCGTACCCTCCCACGCGGGATCGAGGCGACCGCCGTCCTCGATCGCGGCATCCTCGTGGACGCCACCATCCACACGGTGGCCAAGAACCTCGGCGAGGGCGCCCTGCTGGTGGTCGCGGTGCTGTTCCTGATGCTGGGCAATATCCGCGCGGCGGTGATCACGGCCGCAGTCATTCCGTTCACCATGCTCCTCACGGCCTTCGGCATGGTCCGGGGCGGCATCAGCGCCAACCTGATGAGCTTGGGTGCCCTGGACTTCGGGCTCATCGTGGACGGCGCCGTCATCATCACGGAGAACAGCCTGCGGCACTTGGCGGAGCGCCAGCACGAGAAGGGCCGGGAGCTGACGCTGCAGGAGCGGCTCCGAACGGTCGCGGAGAGCGCGAGGGAGATGATCCGCCCCTCGCTCTACGGCCAGGCCATCATCATCCTTGTCTATGCCCCGCTGCTGACCTTCACTGGCGTCGAGGGCAAGATGTTCATTCCGATGGCGTTGACCGTCATCATCGCCCTCGCCTTCGCCTTCGTGCTGTCGCTGACCCTCGTTCCCGCGCTGATCGCCATCGCGATCACCGGACGGGTGAAGGAGCACGAAGTGTGGCTCGTCCGCATCCTCAAGCGAGCTTACCTCCCCGCGCTCGGCAGGGCGCTGCGGATGCCTGTGCCGATCATCACGATTGCCGCCCTGCTCTTCGCAGGGTCCCTCACCCTCTTCGGGCGTCTCGGACAGGAGTTCATCCCGACGCTCGACGAAGGCAACCTCGCGATGCAGGCACTCCGTATCCCCAGCACCTCGCTGGCCCAGTCCCAGGCCATGCAGTCTGTGCTGGAACGGCGGATCTCCGCGCTCCCGGAGGTAGCCATCATCTACTCCAAGACGGGCACAGCCGAGGTGGCATCCGACCCGATGCCGCCCAACGCCTCCGACACCTTCATCATCCTCAAGCCCCGCGCCGAATGGCCTGATCTGTCCCTCTCCAAAGCGGAGCTGGTCCGCCGCATCGAGCAATCGGTCGCGGGCATCCCCGGCAACGCGCTGGAGTTCACCCAGCCCATCCAGATGCGCTTCAACGAGCTGTTGGCGGGTGTGCGCGGCGACCTGGCCGTGAAGGTGTTCGGGGACGAGTACGGTCCGATGCTGCGCGTCGCGGGCCAGATCGCCGGAATCCTGAACGGAATTGAGGGCGCAGCCGACGTGAAGGTGGAGCAGGCGACAGGCCTGCCTTTCCTGGAGATCACGGTGAACCGGACCGAGGTCGCCCGGCGCGGGCTGAGCATCGCTGACGTGCAGGCGGTGATTTCGGCGGCTGTCGGCGGCCGGGAGGCCGGGATGGTCTACGAGGGCGACCGGCGCTTCGCCATCGTGGTCCGCCTCCCAGAGGCCCAGCGCGGCAACTTCGAGACACTGCGGAGCCTGCCGGTGCCGCTGCCTCCCGTCGCCGGGCGACCTGCGGCGTCGGTGCCTCTGCAACAGGTCGCGTCTCTCCGCGTCGTGGAAGGGCCGAACCAGATCAGCCGTGAGCAGGGACGGCGCCGCGTCGTCATTCAGGCCAACGCCCGCGGTCGCGACATCGGCTCCATCGTGGCCGAGGCGCAGGCGCGGGTGGAGGCTGAGGTTCAGCTGCCGCCCGGCTACACCGTCACCTGGGGAGGCCAGTTCGAGAACCTGGCCAAGGCCCGGGAACGGCTGAGCGTGGTGGTGCCCGCCTGCTTCCTGCTGATCATCGTCCTCCTCTACGCGGCCCTTGGGTCCGTGCGGGACGCTCTCCTCGTGTTCAGCGGCGTGCCGCTGGCCCTCTCGGGCGGCCTGCTGGCCCTCTGGCTCCGCGACATGCCCTTCTCGGTCCCGGCTGCCGTCGGCTTCATCGCCCTGTCCGGCGTCGCGGTGCTGAACGGGTTGGTGATGGCGACCTCCATCCGCGGTCTGATGGAGCAGGGTCATCTGTCCCTTCGGGACGCGGTGTTCCAGGGCGCCATGACCCGGCTCCGGCCGGTGGCCATGACAGCCCTGGTGGCCTCTCTAGGCTTCGTGCCCATGGCCATCGCGACCGGCGCCGGGGCCGAGGTGCAGAAGCCGCTGGCGACCGTGGTCATCGGCGGCCTGATCAGCGCGACCCTACTCACGCTGCTCGTCCTTCCCGCGCTGTACGTCCGGTTCGGGCGTGTGCACGCGGCTGCGGCGAGTGAAGAACACGCGACCGGGGCGCGCCCCGCCCCGGCGGAGTGAACCGTCGCGTGGAGACGCGACACCATCGTGGGTTCGCCGCTCGCCCATTCGGACAACCAAGACAAGGAGACTGCCATATGAAGAAACTGATCCTCGCTGCCTTCGCGGCCATGTCGCTGTCGGCCGGTGCCCTTGCGCAGGGCCATCAAGGTCATGCCGACAAGGGCTCGCACGGCGGCCCGATGCAGGATGTCGTCGGCGTCCACGCCGAACTCCTGCTCGCGGAGCGCACGCTCACCGTCCACCTCTACGGCGAGGACGGTAAGCCGGTGCCGTCAGCCGGATACTCGGCGTCCGCCCTCATCGGAACGGGCCAGGCGCGCCAGGTCGTCCAGCTCACGCCGAGCGGCGAGAACGTGCTGACGGGCACGGCACCGAACGCCGTCGCGCGGGGAACCTCGCTCACGCTGCAGGTCAAGGCACCTGGCGGGCGGACCGGCCAGGCGAGGTTCTGATGCCCAGCCGCGGTTGTCGGCGCCCTTCGCAGGGCATCGACGACCGCGGGACCAGCTTCCGCGGGAGCGAGCTGCACACCTTTCTTCAAGCTGACGAGGTGATCCCATGGATCTGAGGTCCCTTTCCGTTGTCGCGGCATCCTGCATCGCGTTGGGCCAGGGCGCGTCGGCGCAGGTACCTGGGGCCGCACAGGAGTACGACGTTCCGTTCGCGCCGGTGCACAGCGTGCCCCTCACCCAGTCGCTGCCGCGCCTGATCGCCGAGGGCTGGCAGATCGCGGCGGTGTCCTACAGCACCCGGACCTTCGCCTACCACCTGGTCAAGGACGGTGCGTTGGCCCTCTGCCTTTCGGAACTGGGAAGGGTGCCTTTCGGGAGCGAGTGCATCCAACTCGTCGACGGGGCGGCTCCGGCCTCGGGCACCAGCCCGCCACCCCGCTAGGAACGCGGCTGGCGGCTGGTGGAATGGACGTGTGCATGGGCACGGGTCGCGGCGACGCCGGAGAGAGCGCCGACGCCGCCACGCGCCGAAAGGTGCGCGCGTTGCAGGTCAAGTCACCGGGTGCCGGATCGGCCAAGCAAGGTCCAAGCCGAGAATCGCCGTTGACGCGCTGTCGCTGGATGGAGGGTCACCTGCCGGACCGTCGACGCGAACTCAAGCACACACTTCGAATTTGATGGAGGGCACCGCATGCCCATGCTTTGGCTCCTCGCACCCGGAATGTCCCGGGCAGTTGCATTAAGGGGAGACCGCGCCGAACAGAACGGGACAGCCTCTGAGCGCAACGTTCCCACGCCGCATGACACAGACTTCATCGAGTGCCGGAGATGACAGGACGGCCACTCGAGCCTGGGTGCGGCGGGGCGACAGAACAGTCGCCTGCAGGTTCCACACCGTCCCTCCCCTCGCCGCACCCTGTCGCTTCCCTGCAAGGAGAGGGGCGCCACATCCTGGTGGTCGAAGACGACGAGGAAATGCGGAAGCTCCTCCTGTCGCACCTCCGCCGCAGTGGCTTCCGCGCCAGCGGCGCGCGGGACAGCGTCGAGATGCAACGGCTCCTCATCACCGCACAGGTGGACCTCGTCCTCCTCGACGTGATGCTGCCAGGCCGCTCCGGTTACGAGCTCTGCCGCGAACTGCGCACCCAAGGTGCCATGCCCATCATCCTTCTCACCGCGCTCGGAGAGATGGCAGATCGCGTAATGGGCCTGGAGATCGGGGCGGACGACTTCATCGTGAAGCCAGCCGATCCTCGCGAACTAATCGCTCGGATCAGGGCCCTGCTCAGGCGGGCCGAAAGCAAGGAGGGGCAGCCCGGCGCACGCGAGGTGGCCCGCTTCGCCGGTTGGTCTCTGGACACTCGGACACGGGAACTGTTCAGGCCCGATGGAGCGGGGGTGGATCTAACGAGCGGCGAGTACGACGTGCTGCTGGTCTTCGCAGAACGGCCGCAGCGGATACTGACCCGCGACCAGCTCCTCGACCTCGCGCGCAACCGGCCCTTCGGCGGACTCAGCCGGTCCATGGATGTGCAGGTCAGCCGCCTTAGGGCCAAGCTGGACAGCATCCCCGAGGCAGAAGGCCGCCCCTCACTCATCAAGACCGTGCGGGGTGCCGGGTACATGTTCACAAGCCCAGTGGAGTGGTCTGGGTGAGACGTTTCCTGCCGCGCTCGCTCGCCACCCGTATGCTCGCGGCCCTGCTCCTCGGCTTCGCCGTGCTGTTCGCGGCCTTGGTCGGCGTTCACGATTTCCTTCTTCGCCATGCGGTGGATTGGAGTACGGAAGAGCTGCTCTCCCAGCGCCTAGCCACGCTCCTGGATGCGGTGGCCGCCGCTCCGGAGGCGGCCCGAGAAGGCATCGCGCAGGCGCTCTCAAGGCCCGGCCTCCAGATTCGCCGCATTCTGGACCAGTTGCCGATGAACGATGGTCCATCGACCGACGTTGCAAGGCGCATCTCGGAGCGCACTAGAGCGCTCATCGTGCTGGCAACCGAGCTTCGCATCGATTCAGTGCGATTGGAGCCGGGGAGCGGCCACGTCGTTGGGATCAACGCTTCGGCGCGGCTGGATGACGGCTCACGGCTCGGCGTCGAGATGACCACCTTCGACCTGCTCTCTGCGGAGCTGCGGGCTCTGTACGCCTACGCGGGGGCATTCGGCTTTGCCCTGCTGCTCGCGGTCGGGTTCGCAGCCCGCTCAGTCGCGGCGCCTGTGGCCTCGCTGGCGGCCGCCGTCGCGCGGATCGACCTCGCGCAGGAGGCACCCTCCCTCTCGGCCGCCGGTCCAAGCGAGGTGCGGCAACTTGCCGCCGCATTGAACGACATGGCTGCCCGTACTCGTGACGCGTTCCGGCAACGGACCCTCGCGCTCGGTGCCCTGTCGCACGACCTCATGTCTCCCATTGCTCGCCTGCACCTGCGCGCGGAGGACCTCCCGGAGGATGCGCGCGAGCCGATCCGTCGCGACCTAGCGGAGATGGAGACGATGGTGTCTGATGTCCTGGCGTACCTTCGTGGCGGGCACGGCGGCGAGCCTGCGCGTCCGCTCGCGATAACCGCGCTCGTGCGAAGTGTGGCGCACGAGTTTGCAGATGCTGGCGAACTGGTCGAGGAACGCCGCATGGACGAGCGCGCAGTGGTGAACGTCCGCCGGGTCGCGCTCAAGCGCGCCATCACAAATCTCGTCACCAACGCCATCCGGCATGGCCACGGTCCCTGGGTGGAGGTTGAGGGAACGGCCGACGCAGTGCTGGTGCGCGTGGGCGATAGTGGCCCCGGAATCCCGGCAGTGGATCTGCCCCGCGTGACCGAACCCTTCTTCCGCGGCGACCGGGCGCGCACCGCAGGCGGTGGCAGCGGTCTCGGCTTGGCGACCGTCCGCGCCATCGCCGAGGCGCATGGTGGATCCCTTGAGATCAAGAGCACACCCGGCGAGGGCACCACCGCGACGGTGAGTCTGCCCCGCAACTTGCAGCCAAACCAACATGCGCCGGTTCGATGCCTCGGTCGCCCAGAGCCAGCGGGCGACCGCCATCCGCCTAAGACAGTTTGACGCCCCTAGCGAGCCGGGACAGCAAGGTCGGTAACGCGAAATGGTCTAGCGCCCGAGGTCGCACCAGTCGAGCTAGTTGTCGCCTGTGAAAGAACAACACCGGTCGCCTTGTCGATGCTGTAGACCGAGTCGTAGACAGTCGAGCCGTCCATGAGGCTCCTCAGCACGCCCTCAACCACCCATGCCTGGCGTGTCTCGCCGCCCTCCATCCGGAATGGTCTTTCGCCAGTCACGCGAAAGCTCTCCTCGAAGGGTGTCTGGTAGAGCGGGTTAGCTGCGCTTACCAACCGATAACGGGCCCTGGATGAGCGCCCCGTGGCGAGCGGAAAAAGGGAGGCTAGCGCCTGGCGGCGTGTGGCTTCGTTCACCGGGTGTGTCGCCAAGAGGCCCCCGAGGGCACGAGACGTTCCACCATCCGGTGTACTGACCAAGCATACAGCAGGATCGGTCGGATCCGATCCACCATAGCGGATGCGGGTACCGTTGTCGCGCACCGCAACTGTTTCCGCTGGCGGACAGACGACACCGGCGAGCGGAGTCGCGGAATTGGGTGCCGAAGCCATTTGATCCGCCGAGCAGCCAGCGAGCGCCAGCGCCGTGCCAACCAGAGCCAGCGATGCGTGAATGCTTTTCATGTAAAGGACCCCTCCCCAACAGAATGTTGGTAGGGAGAATTTGCATCGGCATTAATTGCCTGAACAATAAGAATAGCGCTTTTTCGCTAGTCCTGCAAAAAGACGATGCCGCCCAGACATCATATGAAACAGTTTTGAAATACTCTGAAAGGCGGGAGTGTGAACGCGGCCCCGGCAAGAACGCTTCAGTGCGCTGAAACCCCTTTCTATAGGCTTGGCCCGCCGCGGTTGCCCATGACCAGAGACCCCGCCTGCGTCTGAGAGCAGGGGCTCATTCGACGTTAGATGGCCCGCTCGCAAACGTCTTCCGCAAAGAAGGCCAGGAGATGTTTACTCCACAGAAACACACTAGAAAACATCCAGACATAATTGGGCTATAACATATCACTTACAAAGAGATACAGTTACTTCATTGAAAATCGACGTCCGGTGACTATTTTATAAGGTGTAGCGGAAACAATCCGCCATTAACACGGAGATAAAACGATGCTCAACACCAACCTCACCAAGAGCCTTGCCACGCTGGGGCTGGCGGCCGCTCTGCTGGCCCCGGTTGCCGCTCAGCCCGCGTTCGCCGGTGAGGGTGCTTATCGGACTTCGACCTATCAGACCCAGGTTGCCTCCCGAGAGAACCTTGAGCCGCACAGCGACGCGTCGCACCACCGCATGGAGTCCCGGTCGATGAACGCCTACGGCGTGCAGCAGGGCAGCAGCAGGACGCTGCTGGAGCAGAGCGGCGCCACGGGTGGTGGTGGTCAGGGAAGCTGACGCCCATCTCCGGCGCGGGACCGTTTAGGGTCCCGCGCCTTGATGGCGCCGCCGCCTGTGCTTCGACCACCTCCACCATCAGATGGCCACTACCTGCTGCCGCCGCGCTTTGGCGCTCGCCTTGTGCTGTCCGAAGCGCGAACCTAGCGCATGGCGAGATTCTTGTCGGCTAGCTGCCAGGAGGGCGCCTTCCATCTTCTCGGCCTTGAAGCCGCCTTCGCGCTCGCCATGCCAAACGGCTCGGGCAGCTAGCGTGAGGAGGGGAGCGCCGGTCTGCGAACGATTCCCTCTCCTCCCTACCGGCACCTGTGGCTTTATGCTGATTGCCGTTCGTGTGCTCGGAGAAGGTTCGGTCAGCCAAGCCAGGATACTCGAGGGCCTGATCACAGAGGCGGGCTTCATCGGCGGAGGCGCGATCTTGAAGCACGCTAAGCGGTCGTCAGGCACCGCCACCGTGGCAGCTGAGGCACGGATGCGCTCGGAGGTGCTAGGCTACGGCCCTACGACATTGCGGCGGCCTGACTGTTACGACCTTCGTCGCCCTGCGGTGGATGCAGGGCTTGAAATGAAAGAGACCGTGCCAGACCCGACCACCCGTGACGGCCGCATCGATAGTCACGCTGCAGGACAGCACCAGCGGACAGTCGGACTGTAGAGCAGACTCGCGCGACAGGCGTTGGTCATGACGGTATCCAGCATGCACCCATGCCGCTGGTCCCCCGGATGCCTCAACCGGGAAGCACCCGAAACTACGGAGGCACCGATTTGCTGCCGATGCCCGGATAGGCGTCACAATGAATTCTTCAAGGCGCACGCTGCCACGCAGTTGTGGTCAGCAGCACGCATCTCCTATCGGGGCAGGTGGCTACGGCGCTCCGAACAGCCTCTTCCATCCGCGGGCAACATCAGTCGAATAGACGTCCGAGGAACGAGTTGTGTCCTCTGCGGTCGCCATGGGCGCCGCCATGCCCACGATGGCCTTGGTCATGTCCACCGTGCCCGCCGTACTCCGGCGCCCAGCCGGTCGGTGGGGGCGCGCCCGTGAGCCAAGGGCTCGGCTGCGCGGCCACGGGTGGCTGGCCCTGCGGGATGGGCTGAGCCTGCGGCTGCTGGAACTGGGCGCTCCGCTCAATAATCTTATCCAGTTCCCCGCGATCGAGCCATACGCCGCGGCATTGAGGGCAAAAGTCGATTTCGATGCCCTGACGGTCACTCATGACGAGATCGATGCGACAACGGGGACACGGCATGCCGACGGCTGGCCGGTCAGTAATGGGATCACTCATGAGCTTCCTTCAAGTCCGGCGGTGTTCGAAGCGATGCATTGAGATATCGAGGTGACGGCGAGGACCGCCCATAGGACCTCGCCGCCGTACCCGCTCTTCAGGGCTTCGGTGGCGCGCTCTTGTCGCGATGCCCATGCTCGTCGAGGTCGCCCGGCTGGTGACCAGGATGGTCATGGTGAGGTCCGGGCTTCTCGGTCACGCTCTTGTCACGATGGCCATGCTCGTCGAGATCACCCGGTGTGTGGCCGGGGTGATCATGGTGTTGGCCAGGAACTTCCTGCACCGACTTGTCGCGATGGCCGTGCTGATCGAGGTCGCCCGGCTTGTGACCCGGGTGCTCGTGGTGCTCACCAGGCTTCTCTTGCGACATGTGCCTCTCCTTGCGTGACTAACGGGAAGGGCCGATGCGCCTCGGCGCCACGCTCGCGCACCAGTGTGCGGGAGCGCGAAGACCGAGCGCGCGGCCACCGAACGGCTGAGTGTCACTTCATCCGCCCGACGGTCTCGTGCTACTTGCTCTAGCCGCTAGAGGAGCAAGCGAGCGTGGAACACGTCATCGCGATCGGAACGGTCTCGAGGATGGCGCGGGTGAAGATCCCGACGATACGCTACTACGAGTCTGTCGGCCTACTGCCTGCGCCAGCGCGAACCGATGGCAACCGGCGGACCTACGACATGGCGGATGTTCGCCGCATCAGGTTCATTCGCCATTCGAGAGCTCTCGGCTTCAGCCTGGATGCCATACGCCAGCTGCTCAAGCTCGCTGGAATGCCAGAGCAACCCTGCGACGGGGCGGACGCTATCGCCCGGGAGCATCTGGAGGCGATTGAGCGGAAAGTGGTTCAGCTCACCGCCTTGAGCGGAGAGCTGAAGTCGATGCTCGAACGTGGCGCTCATGGCAGCATTGCCGAGTGCCGCGTAATCGAGGTCCTCGCAGGCGAGGACGACTGAGGACATTCTTCGCTTGATCCTCAAGCCACTAGAGGTGCGATGCAGTAGTCGACGGATCGGAGCTCGGTCCCAGTTCGGAGATTCGCATGGGCCAAGGTCACGACCACGCCGGAGGAAATGCCAACGCCACGGCGCTCGGAAAGGCGCTCGCGCTGACGGGCGGCTTCCTCCTGGCGGAGGTGGCGGGAGCGCTCGTCTTTAACAGCCTGGCGCTGCTGTCCGACGCCGCGCATATGCTGACGGATGCCGCGGCCCTGGCCGTTGCGTTGATGGCGATCCGGATCGGGCGACGGCCAGCCGACCGGCGCCGCAGCTGGGGATATCACCGGTTCGAAATCCTGGCGGCGGCGTTCAACGCATCGCTGCTTTTCCTTGTCGCGATGTACATCCTCTACGAGGCCTGGGGCCGGTTCCGCACGCCAGCCGAGGTCAGCAGCGTCGGAATGCTCCTCGTTGCGGCCGTCGGGCTTGCGGTGAATTGGATTTCCATGCGGCTCCTGGCTGGGGGCAGTGAGGGCAGCCTGAACGTCAAGGGCGCCTACCTCGAGGTCTGGAGCGACTTCCTGGGCTCGGTTGCCGTCATCGTGGGAGCCGCCATCATCTGGGCGACGGGATGGACTTGGGTTGACCCCGTCCTGGGTGTCGCGATTGCGCTATGGGTCCTGCCCCGCACTTGGACCCTTTTGTCAGAGGCGATCGACGTGCTGCTCGAGAGCGTGCCCCGCGGGATAGACCTGGACGCCGTCGACACAGCCATCAGGGAAACCCCTGGGGTGCGGGACGTGCACGACCTGCATGTCTGGGCCTTAACCAGCGGCAAGGTGGCGCTGTCCAGCCACGTTGTGGTCGATCCTTCCCTTACTCGAGAGGACTATCTGGAGGACGCCCTGGCTACCATGCTGGCCGCCCGGTTCGGCATCACGCACGCGACGGTGCAGGCCGAGGCACCGGGAGCCCATGGAGGCGTTCTGCCCGAGGATTGGCACGCGCCACCCACAGACACGGGACCCGAGAGGTGAAGTGCCAAGAGGGTCGGCAGCTCGGGGTGTTCTTGCGAAAGCATGAAGCAGCTTCGGCAAGTGTCCTGGATTGCTCGGGTAGATGCAGGAGTTTGGCAACGCGACTTGAGCCGGTGGTCAACTCCCTGTGGCGCAGGCAAACTGACGCGAGGCAGCCACAACTCATTGGGTACGCACTCTCCAAGCTACCGGCGTGATGTGATGTTGCCAGCAGCAGATGAGACCAACGTTCGGCGAGGGGCAGTACGGGTCGCCGCTTGCGCCACCCTGTGCAGCCTTGCGGATCCGGCAGAGAACGCTGGCGCCATCCTACGCGTCGCGAGAATCTGCGGTGAGCAGTCGGCGGTGCTGGTTGCCTTTCCCGAACTCGGTCTCACGGGCTACTCGATCGATGACCTCTTCCTCCAAGACGTGGTGTTGGAGGCGGTCGAGAGCGCCATCGGCGGAATCATCGAGGCATCGCGTCAGCTGCAGCCGCTAATCGTTGTCGGAGCGCCGGTCTGGCACATGGGACGGCTCTTCAACACAGCGCTTGTCCTGCATGGCGGAAGGCTGCTCGGGGTGGTACCGAAGGTTCACCTGCCGAACTACCGCGAGTTTTATGAGCGGCGCTACTTCGCCTCCGGCGAAGGCATGGAGGGGTCGACCATCCGGCTCGGAGGGCATGCCGCGCCCTTTGGGCCGGATCTCCTGTTCGTGGCCGAGGATGTGCCTGGGCTCGTGGTCCATGTCGAGATCTGCGAGGACATGTGGATCCCAGTTCAGCCGAGCGCGTTGGCGGCCCTCGCCGGAGCTACCGCCCTGGTGAATCTTTCCGCCAGCAACATCACGGTCGGGAAGGCCGATACCCGACGCCTTCTGTGCCAAGCGCACTCCGCACGATGCCGGGCGGCCTATCTCTACACCGCATCGGGACAGGGCGAGTCCACGACGGATTTAGCCTGGGATGGCCAGACGTCCATCTTCGAGAACGGTACCTTGCTCGCCGAGACGCCGCGTTTCGAGGCAGGAGACCGGGTGGCCGCGGCGGACATCAACCTCGACTTGCTGCTGCAGGAGCGTGAGCGGCAGCACATCTTCGCGCAGAACCGCGAGCGCCACGCCACCGCTATTTCCCGGTTCCGCCGCATCGCGTTTAGCCTCGGCTATCCGCCGCAGGATAGCTCGGCCGAGCTTCGGGAACAGCTCCGCACCTAGAGCACTTCAGTCTTGCACGGACTCGCGGGTTCTGATTCGACGCTGCTGATGGAGCAGCGAGGCTGGTGATGACGGCACCCCTGTCGCAGGACTTGCGCAAGCGGCTGGTCCGGGCTGTTGAGGAGGGCGCCTCGGCGCGGGAGGCGGCAGCCCGGTTCGCGGTCAGCGCCTCGGCGGCGATCAAACTGGTGCGGCGGGTGCGTGAAACCGGCAGTACGGCCCCGGCCAGGATCGGCGGTTACCGCAAACCGCTGCTGGCGGGACAGGAGGACTTCTTGCGAGAGCTGACGGCCAGCCGGAAGGGGATCACCCTGGCCGAGATCCGGGCGGCCCTGATAGAGCGCGGCGTGGCGCCGGTCTCGCTGATGACGATCTGGAGCATGCTGAAGCGGATCGGCCAGTCACACAAAAAAAGCAGCTGAGGGCGGCCGAGCAGGACCGGACCGATGTCGCCGAGCACCGTCGCCACTGGCGGGTCTGGCAGCGCTACATGGACCCCGAGCGCTTCGTCTTTCTGGATGAGACCGGCGCGGCCACGAACATGATCCGCCGCTACGGCTGGGGACCGCGGAGCGAGCGCCTGGTCGACGCCACGCCGCATGGGCACTGGCGCACCACCACCTTCATAGCAGGGCTGCGCAGCACCGGCCTCGTCGCACCGCTCGTGCTCGATGGGCCCATGACCGGTGAGGCCTTCCTCGCCTATGTCGGGCAGTTCCTCGCGCCCGTCCTGGCCAAGGGCGATGTGGTGGTCCTTGATAACCTCCCCGCCCACAAGGTCGCCGGTGTGTGCGAGGCAATCAGGGCCACCGGTGCCAGCCTGCTCTACCTGCCGCCCTACTCACCTGACTTGAACCCCATCGAGCAGGCCTTCGCCAAGCTGAAGGCGCTGCTCCGAAAGGCAGCAGCCCGGTCTCGCGAGGCCCTCTGGACCACCCTCGGGCGCCTGCTCGACACCTTCACCCCAGCCGAGTGCCGCAACTATCTCGCCAACTCAGGCTATGCGTCCGAGTAGCGTGGAAAAGCTCTAGTGGAACACGCCTGACGGAAGAGTCCCGCGCGGGATTCCAGCATCCGCCGTGGCATGCGAGTGTTTGCCATGCGCACAGGGATCATAGTCGAGGTGACCGCGGCCGACCGGGTCCGGCTGCAGGCGATCGTGTCGGATCGCAATAGCCCACAGAAGCACGTCTGGCGGGCCGAGATCTTGCTGCTGACGAGGGACGGTGTCGGCACGACCGAGATCATGCGCCGGACTGGCAAGGCCAAGACCGTCGTATGGCGCTGGCAGGAACGCTTCATGCGGGCGGGGATCGACGGCTTGCTGCGCGACAAGACCCGGCCATCCCGCATCGCGCCACTGCCGACGGACATGGCAGAGCAGGTCGTGACACTGACCCTGGCTGAGCCGCTCGGGGAGACGACGCATTGGACGGCCGACGCCATGGCCAAATCGGTCGGCATCAGCGCCAGTTCGGTTCGGCGCATCTGGCGCTCGCACGGGCTGCAGCCGCATCGCATCCGCCGCTTCAAGCTCTCGAACGACCCACAGTTCGCCGCCAAGCTGCGCGACGTCGTCGGGCTCTATGTCGATCCGCCCGCCCACGCCGTCGTGCTGTCGCTGGACGAGAAAAGCCAGATCCAGGCACTCGACCGCACCCAGCCGGGTTTGCCGCTGAAAAAGGGCCGCTGCGGCACGATAACCCACGACTACATCCGGAACGGCACCACCACGCTGTTTGCCGCCCTGAACGTCCTGAAGGGCACCGTCATCGGACACTGCATGCAGCGCCACAGGCACCAGGAGTTCATCCGCTTCCTCAATGCCATAGAGGCCGAGGTGCCCGCTGGGAAGGTCGTGCACGTCATTCTCGACAACTACGCGGCCCACAAAAGTGCCCCAAGGCAAACCCGACGCCATCATGCACTCGCCCGATCGGAGAAGGGAGACCGCCATGCCCGATGCGAACCCCACGTCGCGGATGTCCACGGGCCAACGGGCCGGCGCTGAAGCGCTGCGGGTCGGCGCAATATTCACGGGCGATGCGACCCACCCCAGCCTTGCCGCACTGCGAGAGAGCCTCGCCGGACTGGCCTCGTTGAGGGCCAGGACTTCCATCTGGAAGCACGCTTCGATGGGGGACAGCTCGATCGGCTCCCCGATCTTGCGGCGGAGCTGGTCGCACTCCGACCCGACGTAATCGCCGCCATAGGCGTCGTGCAGTGTCGGGCCGTCCAGCGTGCGGCGTCCGACATCCCCATCCTGTTTGCGGTCGTCGTTGACCCGGTCGCCGTCGGCTTGGTCTCTGACTTGCAGCGGCCAGGCGGAAACGCTTCGGGCGTGACGGACTTCGACCCGGAACAAGCGAGAGGCCAGATCAGGATCCTCAAGCAAGCACTGCCAGGGTTGCAGCGGCTGGTGATCCTGAGTGATGTGGGTGTGCCCGACGCCCTGCTGAACGCGAACAAGGCGGCGGCTGAGACGGAGGGCCTGCGCCCCCAGCTGCTCCTCCTGCGCGAGGCCGCAGACCTCGACGGCGCCTTCGCGGCCATGCGGCAGCAGCACGCCGATGCGCTGCTGGCCCTGACAGTTCCCTATACCACCCGACACGGCGCGCGGGTCGCCGAGATGGCGGTGGCGGCCCGGCTGCCGACGATGTTCGGCCGGGACGCCGCGAGGTTTGGCCCCCTACTCGCCTACGGCACGGGTCTCGCCGCCGCTACGCGCCGCATGGCGGGCATGGTGGATCGCGTCCTCAAAGGCGAGAGGCCCGGCGACCTACCCGTCGAGCAGGTCGTGGAGCCCGAACTGCTCGTCAATCTCAGGGTGGCGCGGGAGATTGGTGTGACGCTCCCGCAGGAGATCCTCTCGCGCGCCCGGCAGGTCGTCGAGTGATGCCGCTCGGCCACGACGTTGGCTTGCGGCGCATCGTCGCAGGGT
Organism: Roseomonas chloroacetimidivorans; assembly: GCF_049629625.1. Classification (NCBI taxonomy): domain Bacteria; kingdom Pseudomonadati; phylum Pseudomonadota; class Alphaproteobacteria; order Acetobacterales; family Roseomonadaceae; genus Roseomonas; species Roseomonas chloroacetimidivorans. Next base: position 41,950 of record NZ_JBNBZS010000027.1, read on the forward strand.
CTCTTCCGTTAGGCGTTATCCACTAGAGGGGAGCGGCTCCGTCCCCTTCAGTCTGTCGGGACAGGTTCAGCGTGGATGCGCCGGGAGCAAGAGCATCGATGATGCGGCAGTCCGCCACCCTGCCGTGGCGGCATTGCCCAATGACGGCATCCAGCTGCTGGCGCAGAGCCAGGAGGTCAGCAATCTTCCGATTCACCTCGCCCAGGTGCTCGCGAGCGATGACGTCCACCGCCTCGCAGGAGCGATCGCGATCCTCGGCGAGGTCGAGGAGGGCGCGGATCTGCTCAAGCGAGAAGCCTAGATCGCGGGCACGCCGGATGAAGCTCAGACGACCGAGATGCTCCCCGCCGTAGGTCCGGTAGTTTCCCGAGGTGCGGGCAGGCGCCGGGAGTAGGCCAACCCGCTCATACCAGCGGATCGTCTCCACCTTCGTGCCGGTCGCCGCCGCAAGGGCACCGATGTTCAGGGGTTTTTCCGTGGTCATTACCTTGACCCTGTAGCGACTACAGGGTCCATATAGGGAGCCTTCTGTCTCCACCGCAACCGGCTGGGACCCACCTGACCAGGGAAGGCGAAAACTATGACGAACAGCGGAGCCACAGCGACCGGCACTAAGCCGCGGGTGGACCTGCGCTACCGGGTCGAGAGCATGGACTGCTCCAGCTGCGCCCTGAAGATCGAGGACGCGGTGGAGCAGCTCGGCGGCGCCGAGGACATCCAGGTCAACTACAAAGCGCAGACCCTGGAGTTCCGGCTAGACGAGGCGACCACGCCGCGGTCGGTCGTCGAGGAGAAGATCCGCAAGCTCGGCTACGGCGTCGCGCCCCTGGCGTGACTGGCAAGGACGGGATGAAGGCGATGGCTGATGGTGGAGCGGCTCAACTGACCCCCGGGTCCAGGTCGGCCCTGCGATACCATGTCGAGGGCATGGACTGCCCGTCCTGCGCCTCGAAGATCGAGACGGCCGTCGGCCGCTTCGGCGGGGCCGAGGACATCCGGGTCAACTACCACAGCCAGGTCCTGGCCTTTCGGCTGGACGAGGCGGCCACGCCACGCTCGGCCGTCGAGGAGCAGATCCGCAAGCTCGGCTACAGCGTCGCCCCGGTCGAGGCGCCGCGGGTGGTCGCGGGCGAGCTTGGCGCGGCCGACGACAAATTGGCGCTCGTTCGCCCACGCCAGTCCTGGTGGCAGGGAAAGAAGGCGCGGCTCGCCGCGGCGATCGGCGCCCTTATGGTGGCCGGGTTCGGCGTCTCGCTCGCCGTTTCGGCCCTGGACCACTGGGTTTACCTGCCCGCCGCCTTGCTCGGCCTCGTCTATTTCGGCCGCAAGGCCATCGCCGCGGCGCGCGCTGGCTCGCCCTTCAGCATCGAGATGCTGATGTCGATCGCGACCGTCGGCGCCATCGCCATCGGCGCGACCTCCGAGGCGGCCGTGGTGGTGTTCCTCTTCACCGTCGGCGAGTTGCTCGAGAACGTCGCGGCCGGGCGCGCCCGCGCGGGCATCGAGGCCCTCGGCGCGCTGGTGCCGAGAACCGCTCTGTTGGTCGAGGACGGCACCGCACGAGAGGTGCCCGCGGCCAGCCTCAAGGTTGGCGACCTCGTCCTGGTCCGCCCGGGCGACCGCGTCTCGGCCGACGGCGAGGTGGCCGAGGGCGAATCTGAGGTGGACGAGAGCCCGGTGACCGGCGAGTCCGTCCCCGTCCCCAAGGCCGAGGGCGCCCCTGTCTTCGCGGGCAGCATCAACGCCTCCGGCGCGCTGCAGGTCCGCGTGACCCGGCCCGCCTCGGACAACACCATCGCCCGCATCATCCGCCTGGTGGAGGAGGCGCAGGACGCCAAGGCGCCGACCGCCCGCTTCATCGAGCGGTTCTCGGCCATCTACACGCCGATCGCGGTCGCCGTGGCGGCCCTGGTCGCCGTCGCGCCGCCGCTTATTGTCGGTGCGGACTGGGACACCTGGATCTACCGCGGCCTGGCGCTGCTGCTGGTCGCCTGCCCCTGCGCCCTCGTCCTCTCGACGCCTGCGGCCATCGCCTCCGGCCTCGCCGTCGGCACCCGGCGGGGCCTGCTGGTGAAGGGGGGCGGCGCCCTGGAGACTATCGGCCGGATCCGCACCGTCGCCTTCGACAAGACCGGCACTCTGACCGAAGGGCGCCCGCGCGTGACCGACCTCCTCGCCCTTTCTGGCTCGGAGCGGACCATGCTCGGCCTCGCCGCCGCCGTGGAGAATGGCTCCAGCCATCCCCTTGGCCGCGCCATCCTGGAGCGGGCGGAGGCAGACGGTATCCCGCTGCGCCCGGCCAAGGATTCGCGGGCCATCCCGGGCAAGGCCGTCGAGGCGGTCGTGACCGGCAAGCGCGTGGCCGTCGGCTCGCCCTCCCACGCCGCCGGGCAGGCGCCACTCCCGGCCGATGCGGCGCGGGCGGTCGCCGAGTGGGAGAATCAAGGAAAAACCGTGGTCGTCGTCTCCGTGGACGGCGCCCACACCGGCCTGATCGCGGTGCGTGACCAGCCGCGGGCTGACGCGGTCGCAGGTATCCGGGCACTGGACGCCCTCGGCATCGAGTCCGTCATGCTGACCGGCGACAACATTTGCACGGGGCAGGCCATCGCCGGAGCGCTCGGCCTCAAGGTGCAGGCAGGGCTGCTGCCGGAGGATAAGCTGCGGGAGATCGGCGCCCTCAAGGAAAAGGCGCCCGTGGCCATGGTCGGCGACGGCATCAACGACGCGCCCGCGCTTGCGGCCGCCTCGGTCGGCATCGCCATGGGCGGCGGGACCGACGTGGCCCTGGAGACCGCCGACGCGGCGCTGCTGAACAGCCGCGTCGTGGACGTGGCCGCCCTGGTCGGGCTGTCGCGCGCGACGCTCTCCAACATCCACCAGAACGTGGCCATCGCCCTCGGCCTCAAGGCGGTCTTCCTGGTAACGACGGTGGTCGGCATCACCGGCCTCTGGCCCGCCGTGCTGGCCGACACCGGCGCCACGGTGCTGGTGACCCTCAACGCCCTGCGCCTGCTCGGGTACCGCTTCAAGGGTGTGGTCCGTGGCTGAGGGCCTGCCCAGGGCGCGCCTCGCCTGGACCTGGGGCGCGGCGACGGCCGCGCTGGCCTTCGCGCTGGACCAGGCGACGAAGTGGTGGGTGCTGACCCATCTCATGGATCCGCCCCGCGTCATCCCCGTCACCCCGTTCTTCAACCTGGTGCTGGGATGGAACCGGGGCGTCAGCTTCGGCCTGCTGTCGGCGGACCACCCCGCGACGCCCTGGCTCCTGTCCTGCCTCGCGCTCGCCGTCATCGCGGGCCTCGTCATCTGGACGACGCGCGACCGACGCCCCGGGATGGCGGCCTCGGTCGGCCTCATCGCGGGAGGCGCCCTGGGCAACGTCGTCGACCGGCTGCGGCACGGCGCCGTGACGGACTTCCTGGACTTCCACGTGGCTGGCTACCACTGGCCCGCCTTCAACCTCGCCGACACCGCGATCTTCGTCGGCGTCGCGTTCCTGCTCCTCGTCGGCGGGCGGAGCGAACCGACGGGCGCGCCGATCTCCGCGGCGCGACCCTGAGGGCGGGACCACCGTGAACCCGCTCCTCCAGATGTCCGGCCTCCTGACCGCCTTCCTGGCGGGGATGGTCTCGTTCCTCTCGCCCTGTGTGCTGCCGCTGGTGCCCGGCTACGTCTCCTATGTCGCCGGTCGCTCGGTCGCCGCCGAGCGCGCGACACCTGGTCGCCTCGCCACGGTCGGCCTCGGCCTTTGCTTCGTCCTGGGCTTCGCGACTGTCTTCGTGGCAATGGGCGCGGGCGCCTCGGCGCTCAGTCAGGCCCTGCTGCGCTACCGCTACGAGGCCGGGATCGTGGGCGGGATGGTGGTCATCCTGTTCGGCCTGATGACCGCGGGCGTCCTGCGGCTGATGCCGCTGCAGCGCGACCTCCGCTTCATGCCGACGCTCAGCGGCGGCACGCCGCTCTCCGCCTACGTGCTCGGGCTGGCCTTCGCCTTCGGCTGGACGCCCTGCATTGGGCCGGTTCTCGGCACTATCCTGGCGCTGACTGCCACCAGCGAGATCAGCCACCTCGGAATTGTGCTCCTGGCCGCCTACGCGGCCGGGCTGGGCGTGCCCTTTCTGCTGGTGGCCGCCTTCGCCGACGCCTTCCTGCGCGGCCCGTTCCGAAGCCTGCGGCTCCTCGGCCGCGTTCTTCAGATCGTGGCGGGCGGCGTCATGGTGGCGATGGGGGTGGCGATGATTACCGGCCACCTGACCGACTTCGCCATCCTGATGCTCCAACTCTTCCCCTGGCTCGGGAGCATCGGATGAGCGGCGCAGTGGTTTTCTAAGAAGCGCGCCTAATGCGCTGTCAGACACACCGCGAAGGATGCCACTCCGCCTGGCTGGGTTCAGCGCTTGTCGGCCCTCGTCGGGGGCGCCATTGGCCGAAAGACATCGTGCTCGGTGTCCCAAGGTTGGCCGCACTCGCGGCTTCGGCGACAGCGCGCAAGAACAGGGAGAACAGAATGCCGTCTCAGGCGATCGTACAGGGCTTTTACGACGATCAGACCGGAAGCGTCTCCTACGTCGTGGCGGATCCGCAAACAAGGAAATGCGCGGTTATTGACCCCTTGTTGGGCTTCGACCGCAATTCATGCAGCCTTGCGACCCAGCCAGCCGACGAGATTGCCAACCATATCCGGGAGCGCGGACTGATCCCGGAATGGGTGCTCGACACTCACCCACATGCTGACCACCTTTCTGCCGTTGCCTACCTGGGCGAGCGCCTTGGCGTTCCAACAGCTATTGGCGAACAGACCCTCGCAGTTCAGGCGATCTGGTCGGACATCTATAACATCCCCGATCTCCAAGCTCGTGGCCGCGACTGTTGGGACCACATGTTTGCAGATGGTCACCGCTTCAATCTTGGCGCCTTGGAAGTGAGGGTGATTTTCTCCCCAGGCCACACCGCGGCGTCGGTCACCTACGTCGTTGGCGACGCCGCGTTCGTGCATGACACCCTCTTCATGCCGGATGCGGGCACGGCACGAGCCGACTTCCCCGGCGGTGACGCGCGGGCCTTGTACCGCAGCATCCAGAGCATCCTCGCATTGCCACCGACGACACGCCTCTTCACCGGCCACGATTACCGTCCGGGCGGGCGCGAACCGCGTTGGCAGTCCACCGTAGTGGAGCAGCGGGCAACCAACATTCACCTAAGGGACAGCGGTGGAGAGGACGGGTTCGTTCGGCTGCGGGAGGAGCGCGATCGAACGCTTCCTCTGCCAGCGATGATGCTCTTCGCATTGCAAGTGAACCTCCGCGGCGGACGTCTGCCGAAGCCCGAAGCGAATGGCACCTCATACCTGAAGCTGCCGATTGACCGCTTCCGGACGAGCGCTGCCAGAACGACGGACGCAGAATGACCGGGTGGTTTTGGACGGCAACTCGGAAGCGGCCAGCGGTCCCGGCATTGAGCTCACGGTCATCTTGGGCCGCGAATCTGGGTGGCGGTGCTGAGGTCCTTCCAATGTACGGAAGGCGCCCGCCACCTCGTAGCAAGCGACATCTTGATGGCCATGGGCGCCGCGAAGGTCCGCTATTTCAGATCCGGCACCCTTCGAACGGATCGGTACGTTCTTGGCTCGGGAGCACCGGATGAGCGACGACGATGACGACCTGCCCAAGGACCTCGCCCATATCACGCCCGCCTACCGCCGGGCGCTCTGGATCGTGGTCGGCCTCAACGTCGGCTACGGCCTGGTGGAGATGGTCGGCGGCTTCATCTCCGGCAGCCAGGCGCTCAAGGCGGACGCCCTCGACTTCCTCGGCGATGGCCTGATCAGCTTCCTCGGCCTGCTGGCCATCGGCTGGAGCCTCGCCTGGCGCGCCCGCTCCGCCCTCATCCAGGGCCTCTTCCTCGCCGTGCTCGGCGTGGGCGTGCTCGCCACCACCGGCTACCGGGTGCTGGTGCTGAACCAGCCCGAGGCCGAGCTGATGGGCCTCTTTGGTGCTATTGCGCTGGTGGTCAACGTGGCCGCCGCGGCGGTGCTCATCCCGCACCGGGAGGGCGACGCCAACGTCAGGGCCGTCTGGCTGTTCAGCCGCAACGACGCCATCGGCAACCTGGCCGTGGTGGTCGCGGCGGGCCTCGTCTGGTGGACCGGCACGGCCTGGCCGGACCTCGCCGTGGCATTCGTCATCGCCGGGCTGTTCCTGCAGTCGGCGTGGTCAATCATCCGCGATGCCCAGGGTGACCTACGCGAAACCAGCCCACCCCGCTGAATGCAAATCTTGTACGCCCAAGCCCAGTCCTATGGTTCCCACTCAGCGTCTTGGGATGAAACTTCGGTCCCGGATTGGACCTCATCTTCGGCCGCAGGCCGTACGAAGCTGGAATTCACATTTTCCCCCTTGTCCCCCTTGAACCTCTAGTGGCTGGAGGTTGCATCTAAGGGGCGTCATGCAGGAGTTCCCTCGATGGACGGGACGAAGAAGGTTAGCGGGAATCGGCAGCCGGTGTCCTGGCGGGTCGAGGGCATGGACTGCGCGTCTTGCGTTGCGAAGGTGGAAGGTGCCCTGAAGCGCCTGCCCGGCGTATCGGACATCGCGGTGAACCTGATGGCGGAGCGGCTGACGCTCCGTCTTGCCCCTGGGCAGACGGCCGCTGCGGACGTCGAGCGCTCCCTCTCCGCCCTTGGATACGTGGCCCAGCCCCTTCCTGCGACCGACGCGTCAGCCCGAGCCGCCTCCGCGCGGCCTGCACACGACGACGCGGACCATGACCACAGCGGGCATGACCATGGTGGCCAGGAACATGCCGGGCACGACCACGGTGGGCACGCCGCTTCAGATCATGGCCACGGCGGTGCCTTCGGCCATTCTCACGCCGACCACGAGGATCCGGCAGACGCGACGAAGCCCTGGTACGCTACCGGTAAGGCGCGCCTCGTCTGGCTGCTCGGCGGGCTCGTTCTAGGGGCCTACGCCCTGTCTCTGGTCCTGCCGGATCGGCTGACCTATCCGCTGTTCCTGGCCGCGACCGCTGTCGCGCTGGTGCCATTCGGTCGGCGCGCCTTCGCTCTCGCGATGGCGGGCAGCCCCTTCTCGATCGAAACCTTGATGGTCACTGCCGCCGTGGGAGCCGCCATCATCGGTGCCGCCGAGGAGGCGGCGGTGGTCGTCCTGCTCTTCGCCATCGGCGAGCTGCTGGAGAACGTCGCGGCTGGGCGAGCCCGGGCGGGCATCCGCGCCCTGGCCACCCTCATGCCCCGGACGGCGCTGCGGCTGCGCGCGGACAGCACGACCGAGGAGATCCCGTCCGACCGGCTGGCGGTGGGCGACCTCGTCCTCGTCCGGCCGGGCGACCGGGTGCCCTGCGACGGCACCATCGAGGAGGGCCAGTCAGCCCTGGACGAGAGCCCGGTCACCGGCGAGAGCGTACCGGTTTCGCGCGGCCCGGGGGAAGCCGTCGTCGCGGGGTCCATCAACGCCGACGGCGCGCTGCGGGTGCGCGTCACCCGCGCCGCCTCGGACAACACCATCGCGCGCATCATCCGCATGGTGGAGGAGGCGACCGCCTCCCGCGCGCCGACCCAGCGCTTCATCGAGCGCTTCTCGAACTACTGGACGCCCGGCGCGATGGTCGTCTCGCTGGTGGTCATCCTGGTTCCGCCCTTTCTGCTGGGTTGGGACTGGTGGACGAGCGTCTACCGCGGCCTGGCCGTGCTGCTCATCGCCTGTCCCTGCGCCCTGGTGATCTCTGTCCCCGCCGCGATGGCCTCCGGCCTGTCATCAGGTGCGCGGCGGGGGCTTCTCATCAAGGGCGGCGCTGCCCTGGAGGAGATCGGGGCGGCCCGCACGGTGGCCTTCGACAAGACCGGGACACTGACAGAGGGCCATCCGCGGGTGACGGACGCGCTGCCCGCGCCCGGCATGTCAGAGAGCGATCTTCTCTCCTTGGCGGCTGGTGTGGAGCAGGGCTCGTCCCACCCGCTGGCAAAGGCCGTCATGGCTGAAGCGGAAACCCGCGGCATCCCCACGCCCGCGGCCTCCGAGCAGGGCGCCGTTCCCGGCCGGGCGGTCACGGCACTGATCGGGGGGCGCCGGGTCAGCGTCGGCAGCCCGCGCCACGCCGCAGAGTCTGGAGTTGATCTCGGCCCGCTCGCCCAAGCTGTGTCGCGACTGGAGACCGAGGGCAAGACGGCGGTGGCGGTGCTGGCGGACGGCGCTCTCGCGGGTATCCTCGCGTTGCGGGACGAGCCGCGCGGCGACGCCGCCTCCGGGGTCGCCGCCCTGTCCACCCTGGGCATCCGGTCCGTCATGCTGACTGGAGACAACGCCCGCACCGGTGCCGCGATCGCTAAGGGCCTCGGCCTTGATGTGAAGGCCGAGCTGCTGCCGGACGACAAGCTGCGGGAGATCGCGGCGCTCCGCTCTGCGGGACCGGTGGTTATGGTGGGAGACGGCATCAACGACGCCCCCGCGCTCGCAGCTGCCTCGGTGGGCGTCGCCATGGGCGGCGGCACCGACATCGCGTTGGAGACGGCGGACGCGGCGGTGCTGAAGGACCGGGTGACCGGGGTCGCCGAGTTGGTCGGCCTCTCGCGCGCCACGATGGCCAACGTGAAGTCCAACGTGGCGATTGCGGTCGGCTTGAAGGCAGTTTTCCTTGTGACCACGCTGGTGGGCATAACCGGCCTCTGGCCAGCCATCCTGGCGGACACCGGCGCCACTGTGCTCGTAACCTTAAACGCGCTGCGTCTCCTCGGCTGGAAGCCCGCCGCGTGAGCGGGCCCGCCGGTTCATGGCGACGCTCTGCGCTCTAGGCGACGGCTAGCACTGCCCGGCCACCGGCGTGGCAGGCACCGCCAGTGTCTGCCATGTCGGCATCGTGCCGCTTCCACCGGCAAGGGGACACGTCGTCCAAGGAATACTCAGGGGCACCCCTACCAGAACGCGGAATTCTCGAGCGCCTCTGTCGGACCCGAATAGATCGGACCATCATCCATGAGACGGCAATTCCTTCCGGCGGCCCTGCTGGCAACCGTCCTCCCGTTGCCCGGGTCCGCCCATGACTACCGGTCTGGTGATATCGTGATCAACCATCCCTTCACGCGCGCTGTCCGCTCCGGTGCGCCCACCGCTGCGGCCTATATGACTCTACGCAACACGGGTGCCGCCGCCGAGCGATTGGTCTCGGCTCACTCGCCGCTGGCAAGGGCCGTGGAGTTCCACCAGACGAGCACGCAGGGCGGGGTGTCGCGGATGCGGCCGCTCGAAGGTGGGCTCGTCCTCGCTCCGGGCGACATCGTGCGCCTGGAGCCCGGCGGCATCCACGCAATGTTGGTTGGCCCAAGCGAAGTGTTCAGTCGGGGTGGGACGGTGCCCATGACACTGCGGTTCGAGCGGGCGGGCGAAGTGACGGTGGAATTGGCTGTCGAGGCGCCCGGCGCCCGAGCCACTTCTCATGAGGGGCATTGAGCATGCTGCGCTGGGTGCGTCGCATCACGTGGTGCGCTGTTGCGATCCTCGGATTTCTCGTTCTCGCAACCAGCGGCGGATGGCTTGTCACTGATGGCCCGCTCAGCCGGAGGCAGGCATCCTCGGGACAGACCGCTGTGGCGATCGGCGGGCCGTTTTCCTTGACCGACCACCGGGGACGGGCCGTTACGGAGCGTGACTTTGCTGGCAAGCCGTCCGCCGTGTTCTTTGGTTTCACCTTCTGCCCGGACGTCTGCCCCACCACGCTGGCGAACATGACAGCCCAGATGGACGCCCTGGGGCCGGACGCGGACCGCATCAACTGGTTGCTCATCAGCGTGGACCACGAGCGGGACACGCCCCAGGTGCTGGCCCAGTACCTCGAGCCGTTCGACAGCCGCATCGTCGGGCTCACAGGCACCGAGCAGCAGGTCGAAGGCGCCGCCCGCTCCTTCCAGGTGCAGTACCGCCGCGTTCCGCTCGAGGGCGGAGGGTACACGATGGACCACAGCGCGAGCGTGTTCCTTTTGGACGCGGCAGGGCGCTTCGCTGGGACCCTGGATTACGAGGAGAGCCAAGCCGTGGCAACGGAGAAGCTGCGCCTGCTGGTCGCCCGGGCACCCTGACCCTCTCTCTGCTCAGGCGTGAATGGCGGCCCGCCTTCAACGCCGCGGCGGGACGCCTCTCCCAGGGCAATCGCCAACAGGGGTGCTCTTGGAAGCCTATCCGCGGGCCAGAGCACCTCTCATGCACGGCCTCCCAGCCATTATCGGCGAACTCGTATCGTTCCGAGCTCGATTTGTAGTGAAGTTCCGCGCGATTCGTAGTGATAATGCCCCGTAACGCCTTGTAACTGAATGCCGATTTTGCCCCGAATCAAGAAAGGAATAGGGCCCCTGTTCGGGGCGAGCCGCCGGAGGCCGGATTACCCGGCACCCACCAGAGTCCGCCACCGGAGCGAGGGCCCTGCCCCCTTGAAGGGCAAGTGTCCGTGCGAGAGGCCGCATCGCGATGGAAGGTGATACTGCGTGACGGTGCGCGCGGTTTGTAGTGGAAGTAGCACCTAGCCGCGGCTCCGGGGAGCCATCACGGGGCGCTCGGTCGACGGCGCTGCCGAGACCCATCTCCCAGGCGTCCCATGCCTCCTGCGGCGGCGCAGGCTGGACCTGCAGCAGAGGACGGTCGGCCTCACTCAACTGCCACCCTGCCACGGCATGTCAACCAGCCCCCATGCCGAACCCGATGACCGCCCAGGCGGCTACGAAGAGCGGCAGGCTGGGCGCGAGGGCGAGGCCGAGCAGGCCGACGGCGAGCAGCGCGGCGCTCGTGGCCAGCACCGGACGGCCGCCGTGCCGCTCGACGAGGTGGCCGACCCGCGGCGAGACGAGGCCGGACACCAGCAGGCCGATGGACAGCGCGCCGACGACCCAGCCAAGCGGCCAGCCGGTGTCGGCTGCGATCGGCCCGGCGAGGACGGCTGGCAGGTAGTAGCTGCTTCCCCAGGCGAGGATCTGCGCCGCGCCGATCGCCGACACGACGACCAGCCTCGGGCGGCTGGCGGCCGGGTTCGCCGGGGACACGCCCCCGGCCGCGGCGTCCTGGCTCATTTGGCCGGTTCGACCTGGCGGGCAACATTCCGAGCGTTCCCGCCGCAGCAGGGCGCCTCGTCCGCCTGGACGAGTTCAACGACAGCATCCTGGCCAAGCTCAGGAACAGGGTGCTGGGGGCGCACGGGAAGGCCGCCTCGGACCACGGCAAGGCATACAGGTCGATCAGGACGGCGCGTGTCACCGCGGCCCCGAGTTGGGGCGCGCGAGGCCAAGGCGGTCCTCTTCCACTTCGTTCTCGAACCCGAGGCAAGGCGGGAGGCGACGAGGGAGCAGATCGCCAAGACGCTCGACGACCACCTCGGCAAGCTGGTCTGGCCAAAGGGCTTCGTCGCCGCCCAGCCGCTGTGTCACCTCGTGACCGACGAGGAGATGCTCGTCGCGGAATGGCTGGCCAGCCCATCGACTGGGACTTCATCCCCTTCGCGGGGCGGACGGCGGCCTAGCGCCGGGGCTCCGCCGCCGCGCCTGCCGGGCGGCCGGTCCCCGGCAGGGCGCCATGAGACGGCGGGCGGGCCTCGCGGCGCCCGTGCGAGGTTGACCGCCGTAGGTGGGGCGGGTGACCTCTCTCCGGGAGCGCGCCGGATTCGCCCGCCTCCCGCGCAAGTGAGCTTGCCCGATACAACGAATTCATTATATAGGGGATGGGTGTGTCGCTACCTCCGCCGAGGTTCGTCAGGGATCAGGGAGTCGACGCCGTGGCTGAGTTCCGGGCCTTCCTCGACGTGGGCCAGGACGACGCCGCTCACGCCCTGGCGGAGTTGGCAGAGCTGCAGCTCTACGGCGCCCCTGGTTCGATCCCGGCCTCGGACAAGGCGGCCACCTCGGCGCGGGACCTGTACTGCAAGCGGGCCGCAGGGTGGGCCGTGTTCTACACCGCTGCCTCACCGGGCGGAGCGTTCAGGGTCACGGTCCTGCACGTGGCGGCCGAGGCGCCCGGGACGTTCCAGCAACTCGAGGCCGAGGCCGATCGGCGGTTGAGGATGATCTGATCAGGAGGAGGCTACCATGGACAAATCGAACAACCGTCTGCGGACCGTCCAGCCAGACCTGACGGAGCTCCTCCCCACACCCGGTGCCCGGGCGGCCTACGAGGAGGCAGCCGCCGCACTTGAAGCTGGGCGCTTGGTTCGTGAACTCCGCCAAGCGGCGGGCTTGACACAGGTCCAGCTGGCGGACCGTCTCAACGTTTCACAAGCCAGGGTCAGCGCGATCGAGAAAGGCGAGGGCCGGGACGGTCCGAGCTACGGCTTGCTGAAGCGCATCGCGGCGGCCTGCGGCGTGGATTGGCCCGCCTTTCCCGGCGCCGCGGCGGACGAGGTCATCGTCCGGGATCCCGAGGGCGGACGCCCGGAGATGGACGAGCGGCCCGTGATGCGCTCGGGCGGGAATGTCCGTTACGCGAGGCTGGTGAAGGGCGCGGGAGGCGTGAACACAGGCAAGGTCCTCGATTTGGCTGGCCGGACGGTCGGGGATATCCTCGAGGTGAGGGTCGCCTCCAGAGGCCAGCACGACATCGCTGCGCTCCGGTTCGACCCCAGGCGGGAGGCTTTCGTCGCCGTCCAAGCAAAAGGCCATGCTGGAGGGCGCAGGGAGAACCTTGGAGCGGCAGCGTCGGCGAAGCCGCATGGGCACGCGGTCGAAGGCTGATGGAAGTCTTCGGTCTCGGCCCGGGTGCCCAGATCATCATCCTCCAGGCGCTTGCGACCTACTCCGCGTTAGGATCCGCCTACCTGTTGCTGCGCCCGGTGCTCCGCGGCCACCTCGTTCAATCCCACCGGGACGTGCTGGCGAGCCTCGCAGCCCCCGACGCGGACACCCGCGAGCTCCTGGCCAAAGCTGGCGACGTCCTGGCCAAAAAGGCGCAGCTGGATCAGCCGAAGGCGCGGCGGGAGAACCGATGGGGCCACGCGCTCCTCATCCTGTCCGTGCTTCTCTTCTCGGCTGCACTGGCCCTGCAGATCAGCACCGACGCGGCCTTCCGTCGTAGCGCCGCGGACACGTCCACGCAGACTCCGTCGGCAACTTCGGCGCCCGAACCCCCGAAACCGGGAGGCTGAAGAACCGTCCCCTGAGCTCCCGCTCCGCCAGGCTGACTTCACGAGCCGCCACGCAGGTCGCCGCCAGACCTTCCGCTGCGCGACCACCGCAGCCGGACCATCCGGAACGCCTGGAAGCAGGCGAGTCCAGCTGAGGCGAGCAGGAAGGCCACGGGAACCCGCTCGGCTTCCGCACCTGCCGACCCGCCGACACCGTGGAGCTCGAGGAACTCACCCGAACCGCCATCGCGCTCGGCAACACCGCCGCCTAGGCCGCCTAGGGAGCTCATGCTGACACGGAACCGTCACTGGTGCCGCCCGACAATTCCATCTAGCTGGAAGCATGGATGAGATTTCCGCCGCCCAGGCTTTCGCCGCACTGTCCCAGGAGACCCGACTCGCGGTCCTGCGGCTTCTGCTGTCTGCGGGACCGACCGGGCTGCCCGCAGGCGAGATCGCAGAGCGCGCGGGCATCCCGGCATCCACGGCTTCCTTCCACCTGAGCGCCCTCGAGCGCTCGGGGCTGACCCAGTCCACGCGCCAGAGCCGCCAGATCATCCACGCAGTCCGTGTCGCGGCCCTCCGCGAACTCATCACCTTCCTGACCGAGACCTGCTGCTCCGGGCACCCGGAACTGTGCGGCGACCTCGCGCGCCCGATGCCAGAAATCCCAAAGGAGAGCGGCCGCATGACCCCCGCCTTCACCCCCGCCTTCAACGTGCTGTTCCTGTGCACGCGGAACTCCGCGCGCTCCCTGATGGCCGAGGCCATTCTGGACAAGCTGCGAGACGGCCGGTTCAGGGCCTACTCGGCCGGATCGGACCCGGCGCCACAGCCGATGCCCGAGGTCATCGAGAAGCTCCAGGCCCTGGGACACGACGTGTCCGGCCTGCGATGCAAGTCCTGGAACGACTTCGCGCATGGCGAGGCGCCACGCATGGATTTCGTCATCGCCCTCTGCGACACCCTGCGCGGCCAGCATTGCCCGGACTTCGGCGCACATGCCATCACTGCTTCCTGGCCGCTGCCGGGTCCTGCCCAGTTCGCGGGCGGGACCACCGAGCGGACGCTGCTCCTGAACGAGCTCTACGCCGGGCTACACCGCCGCATCGGCATCTTCACCAACCTGCCCATCGCGTCGCTGAACCGCATGTCTCTCCGGCACCGGCTGGACGACCTCGGGGAAGCTCCCGTCTCCCTCGAAGGGAATCGCTGAGATGCGGATCGGCATCAACGGCATGGGCCGCATCGGCAGGCTGGCGCTCCGCGCGGGCCTGGGCGGTGTCTTCCGGGAAGACGACGACCCGCGCGCGGGCAACCGCCTCGACGTCGTCCACGTGAACGAGCTCAAGGGGGGTGCCGCGGCGACCGCGCATCTCCTCGAGTTCGACAGCGTCCACGGCCGCTGGCGCGAGCGGATCGGGGCGGAGGACGACCGCGCCATCACCATTGGCAACCGGCGCGTCGGCTTCAGCGCGGAGGCCGCCCCGGCCAAGGTGCCTTGGGGCGACCTTGGCTGCGACATCGTCCTGGAGTGCACCGGCAAGTTCCTCAAGCATGAGCAGTTCCAGGGCTACTTCGACCGCGGTGTGAAGCGGGTCATCGTCGCGGCGCCTGTGAAGGACGGGTCGGCCCTGAACGTGGTGGTCGGGGTCAACCACGACAGCTACGACCCGGGCCAGCACCGCCTCCTGACGGCCGCGTCCTGCACCACCAACTGCCTCGCTCCGGTGGTGAAGGTCGTCCACGAAGCCCTCGGCATACGGCACGGCCAGATCACGACCATCCACGACCCGACCAACACCAATGTCGTCGTGGACGCCCCGCACAAGGACCTCCGGCGGGCGCGCTCGGCCATGCTCTCCCTCCAGCCAACCACGACCGGCAGCGCGACGGCCATCTCGCTCATCTACCCCGAGCTGCAGGGCCGCCTGAACGGCCATGCCGTCCGGGCGCCGGTCCTGAACGCCTCGCTGACGGACGCCGTTTTCGAGCTCCAGCGCCCGACGACCGAGGCCGAGGTGAACGAGCTGTTCCGCTCGGCCGCCGCCGGACCGCTCGCAGGCATCCTCGGCTTCGAGACCCGGCCCCTCGTGTCGGCCGACTATGCCAACGACACCCGCAGCGCCATCGTCGACGGTCCCAGCACCATGGTGACCGACGAGACGCTTCTGAAGGTCTACGCCTGGTACGACAACGAGATGGGCTACGCCTGCCGAATGGTGGACCTAGCCAACATCGTCATCGAGCGCGGCGCGTGATGTCTGCCGCCCGCAACTACCTGGTCGTGACCGGCGCCTACTGGGGCTTCACGCTCACGGACGGTGCGCTGCGGATGCTGGTGCTGCTGCACTTCTATCGGCTCGGCTACACGCCGTTCATGCTCGCCTTCCTGTTCCTCCTCTACGAAGCGGCGGGCATCTTCGCGAACTTCGGCGGAGGCTGGCTCGCCACGCGCTTCGGCATCCCGCGCATGCTCTCGGTCGGGCTATCGCTCCAGATTGTCGGCCTGCTGATGCTGTCGGCCCTTGACCCGGGCTGGGGCGCCGCGGCATCGGTCGCGTGGGTGGTGGCGGCCCAGGGCATCTCCGGCGTGGCCAAGGACCTCACCAAGACAGCCTCGAAGTCGGCCATCAAGGCGACCTCGAAGCAAGGCGCCGGGCAGCTCTTCCGCTGGGTGGCGTGGTTCACCGGCTCGAAGAACGCCATGAAGGGCTTCGGCTTCTTCCTCGGCGGCCTCCTGCTCCAGACCGTCGGCTTCCGACCGGCGCTCTGGCTGCTGGCAGCGCTACTGGCGGTCATCCTCGCGGGCGTCGCATTCAGCCTTCCACGGGAGTTGGGCAAGGCCAAGGCGTCTAAGAGCTTCAAGGAGCTCTTCGCGAAGAGCCGGGGCGTCAATCTGCTGGCGGGCGCCCGCATTTTCATGTTCGGCTCCCGCGACGTCTGGTTCGTCGTCGGCCTGCCCGTTTTCCTCTACGGCCAGGGCTGGCATTTCATCGGGGTCTCGACCTTCCTCGCAGCCTGGACCATCGGCTACGGCGGCGTGCAGGCACTGGCTCCGTCCGTCATCCGCCGCAGCCCGGACGGGCTGTCTCGCGAGGTGCCGGAGGCGCGGCTCTGGGCCGCGGCGCTGGCGGCCATCCCCATCGCCCTCGGCATCCTGCTGGCCGTGCCTGGCATCGGTCGCCCGGACCTCGTCGTCGTCGTAGGGCTGGCGGTGTTCGGCTTCGCCTTCGCGGTGAACTCGTCCCTGCACTCCTACCTGATCCTCGCTTACGCGGGCTCGGAGAAAGCGGCCGAGGACGTCGGCTTCTACTACGCGGCCAACGCCGCCGGGCGCCTCTTCGGCATCCTGCTTTCCGGCATCCTGGCCCAGCACGGTGGCCTGGAGGCATGCCTCTGGGGTTCCGCGGCGATGCTGGTCGCCTGCATGGCGCTGACCTTCCCGCTGCCTCCCGAGGCTGAGGCGCACCGGGCAGTCGCATGACCACGCCGCGGACGGAGCGCGTGCGAGCGCAGCAGGAAGGCCGCGACCCTGGCCCGCCCGGGGGCGGCCTGGGCGACATCGTCCTGGTCCCGCCGGTCCGTGAGGTCCGCCACCGCAGCGCTTTGCGCAGCGTCCGGCCCTTCCGGCACTTCGAGCCGGACGGCGTCGTCTGGTGGGACGGGAACCGCAGCCCGACGGACCCGGACGGGCGCATTGCGGTCCGGGGTGGCCGGTCCGTCCGCGAGCCGCGCCTCTGGCTGGTCGGCAACGGCGACTGGACCGGGGTCGCCTCGGCCACGCTGGCCGGGGTGACGCGGGCCGCCCGAAGTGCCGTCCGGGAGATTGGAGACGCCTTGGCGGACACGCCGCCCGTGAACGCCGCCTGATTGGAGACTTGAATGCCTGACGTGAACCTTCCGGACCTGTCGCTGCCCAACGTCTCGGAAGCCCAGCTCGACATCCCGACCGTTGTGAAGCTCGGCACCCCCGGCGCGAGCACGCACCCACCGCGAATCCTGCTGCTCTACGGCTCACTCCGGGAGCGGTCCTACAGCCGATTCCTGACGCTTGAGGCCGAACGTATCCTCCGCCGGTTCGGTGCCGAGACGCGGGTCTTCGACCCCCGCGACCTGCCGATTGTGGACAGTGTGCCCGCGGAACACCCCAAGGTCGCCGAGCTCCGGGAGCTCTCCCTGTGGTCGGAGGGCCAAGTCTGGTGCAGCCCGGAGCGGCACGGTGCCGTCACCGGCATCCTGAAGAACCAGATCGACTGGCTGCCTTTGGAGAGCCGGGGCGTCCGGCCGACCCAGGGACGCACGCTGGCTGTGATGCAGGTCTCCGGCGGCTCACAGAGCTTCAACGCCGTGAACACGCTGCGCCTGCTCGGCCGCTGGATGCGGATGATCACCATCCCTAACCAGAGCAGCGTACCCAAGGCCTACGAGGAGTTCGACGGGGCGGGCCGCATGAAGCCGGGCCCCCTCTACGACCGCGTGGTAGACGTCATGGAGGAGTTGATGAAGTTCACGCTTCTGACGCGGGACATCTCGGGCCACCTGACCGACCGCTACAGCGAGCGGAAGGAACGGGCTGCAAAGGAGAGTGCGGCGGACTTGGCCGTCTTGTCGGGCGCCACTGGCGGTCGGTAGCCGGTTAGCGCCACCCCGTCATCGGGAGGCGCCCTCCGGTTGACACCCGCAGCCACAGCTGGCCCTCGTGTCGCTGACCAGGGGCACAAATTGTGCGAATAGCTGGTCGGCAGCCTCTCGCGCCTCCTTGGGTGCCGTGATCGTCAGGCGCACACCGTCAGCGTCCTGCCGCAGGTCGAAGCCCAGGAAGCCGCAGCACGCCCGTTCGTGCTGGATGAGTTCGCGAACCCGCTGGACGGCCTCGGCCTCGTAGGTCAGGTGCAGCTCCAGCCCATCGCGGCGATGATCGCGGAAGGACCGCGTCGTCAGTTCTCGGATCCAGGCCACCCGCGCCTCGTAGGCGCACGATGCGAGCGTGCAGGTGGTGGGTCCCATCTCGGTACTGGTCATGGCGTCCCCTTCAGCTGGTGCTGGTCGGCATGGAGCCGCAGCCGCATGCCCCGGGGGTGCAGGTCGGTCTAGCAGAGGCGGCGCAGGCGGAGGCCGCCGCCCGGCGACGAAAGACGACCAAGCCGACAGCGACTGCGAGCAGCAGGACGACCAAGCCGACAGCCCAACCGGCCGCTGCCGTGCCCAGGCCAGCGAGGCCGACAACGGCCAACGCGGAGCCGAGGACGGGAACGGCGCAGCAAGCCGCGCAGGCGGCGACCGTGGCACCGGCGTGGCGCCCAGGCCCGGGATCTTCGTGGAGAGACGCATGGGGTTTCCTCGTGGCTGTTGCGGGGGCGGCCCGCCCCTCGTTGCCGCAAGGTAGTTCTTCAAGTAACTTGAGGTTCAAGGGGTTTTCGAGGGGAAGCCATGTCGCGCACCGCACCCGCCCTGACCATCGGCGCGCTCGCCGAGCGCACGGGATGTAACCCGCCGACTATCAGTATTACGAGGAGATCGGCCTGCTGCCCCGGCCCGGACGCAGGGCGAGCGGACATCGCACCTACGGCGACGAGGACCTGCGGCGGCTGACCTTCATCCGGCGCTGCCGGGACTTCGGCTTCCCGGTCGAGCGGGTCCGCGCCCTGGTGGCGCTGACCGAGGCGTCGGACCGTGATTGCGCGGAAGCGCGCGACGTCGCGCAGGAGCACCTCGACGCCGTGAGGGAGAAGCTGGCCGAGCTTCAGGCGCTGGAGCGCGCCCTGGCGAGCTTTGTGGACAGCTGCAACAGCGCCTGCGCAGGAGGCCCGGCGGCGCAGTGCACCATCCTGGAGGACCTCGCCACGCCCGCCCCGCAGCGAACCTCCTGCTGCGGGTAGGGGTGCCGACCGACACGCGCGCGGTGTGACGTGGGGTCGGCCGCTTGCTCGAAGGGAACCGACCAGTTGGCATTCGTCACCCGCACCAGCCTGGAGGAGAACCAGGTCGCCATCTACTTCGCCGCCGTCGTGATCGGGTTCCTCGTCGCCCTCGCGGCGCCGGGTGACGCCTGGGCCACTGCCATTAACCCGGCGCTCGCGGCATTGCTCTACGTGACCTTCCTCCAAGTACCGCTGGCCGACCTTCGCCGCAGCCTGGCAAACGGCCGCTTCCTGCTGGCCCTCCTGGTGGTGAACTTCGCCTTGGTGCCCTGCGTGGCCTTTGCCCTAGTGTCCCTCCTGCCGGGCGAGCAGTGGGCGGTGCGCCTGGGCGCCCTGATGGTGCTGCTGGCGCCCTGCATCGACTACGTGGTGGTCTTCACCCAGCTCGGGCGAGGCGACGCGCGGCTGGTGCTGGCGGCGACACCGGTCCTGCTCGTCGCGCAGATGCTGCTCCTGCCCGTCTATCTCGGCCTGCTCGTCGGCGGCGAGGCCATGGCGCTGATGCGGCCCGGCCCCTTCCTGGAGGCGTTCGCCTGGCTCATCGCGGTGCCGCTCGCGCTGGCCTGGGCAACGCAAGCGTGGGCCGCGCGGTCCGGCACCGGGAAGGTCGTGGCCGACGCCATGGGCTGGCTCCCGGTGCCGCTCATGGCATTGGTGCTGTTCGTCGTCATCGCAGCGGTCGCCCCGGACGTCGGGGCCGGGGCCGTCGCGCTCGCCGTGCCGGTTTACGTGGCGTTCGCGCTGGTCATGCCCTATGGCAGCCGCGCCGTGGCCCGGCTGCTCCGTCTGGAGGCCGAGGCTGCCCGCGCCGTCGTCTTCAGCGGCAGCACGCGCAACTCGCTCGTCGTGCTTCCGCTCGCCTTCGCCGTTCCCGATTCGGGGGCGCTCGTTCCCGCCGTGGTGGTGACGCAGACCCTGGTCGAACTCGTGGCCATGCTCGCCTACATCAGGTGGGTTCCGCGGCTCGTGCCGACCGTGGCCGGTGCGGCCGCCGCGGAGTGAACCTGATCCGTCGGCCTTTTCGCCCTAGGATGCCCGTTCAGCCTTGGCGCGGCTGCCAGAGCGGCTGAACTTGACGGCGAAGAGGAAGGATCAACCAGCCAGTGGCGACGGGCTTGCTGAGTGGCAGCAGCCCCTGCCGTCCACTTGAACGGGCGGGCATGGCACCGTGCCGAAGGAGCAGAACACGCAGCAGTCGCCGGGCTTGGGCCGAAGCACCGTTCCGCAGCCGCTGCAATCGTAGAAGAACTGGCAGGCGTCGGTCGGCATCGTTTCGGTCTTCGTCGTGCCGCAGTGTGGGCAGGTGAGTGTCGATTCGAGTATCATTGGGTCCTCAGGGGCAGAGAAAACCAGATGCGAGCAGGGCGCAGCCGAGCGCCAAGCCGACTGTGGTCAGGTGCAGGGTTGCCGGATCCAGCGAGCAGGCGGTGCCCGGTGCGCAGGTGGCAGAGGCAGCCCGCCGCTGCCGCCAGAGCATAGGAGCGCCCCAATAAAGCCAACAGCTGCGGCGGCGAGCAGGGCGGTGAGGACGAGTGCGCTGTCCATGCTTCGTTATTGTGACGATGTACCTGCTTAGGCGGTCCGATCTGCGCTTTCATCCGAGCTTCGGGCACCCAACACGGACTTCTTGCTGGATAACCGGAGCGGCTTCCAGCCCCTCCCTCCATGGTGTAGCGGTTCAAGAAGCGAAGCGGCGCACGGGATCTCGATGAACAAGGCGGCGGGCGTGACTTACCCCGGGGGATCCAAAACCAGGGTATCGAAGGCAGGTGCCGCGGTTCGGAACGGAGCCGAGACGCCCGAGGATCTGGAGGTCATCAACACCTGGCGCGCTGCCCACAAGCCGGTGCTCAACACCTTCCAGGCCATCCTCCGGAACCGCACCCGCGGTTCCAAGACGGTAGTCGCCCAGCGTCACAAGCGGAAGAAGACCATCTTCGGCAAGCTCCGGCGGTTTCCGAACATGGAACTGTCTCGTATGGACGACGTCGCCGGATGCCGATTGATCTTTCCCGATGTCAAGTCGCTCTACGAATTTCGCGACAGGCTGCACAAGGCAAACTTCAAGCACCGGCGCCGGAACGACGTCGACAAGTACGACTACATCAAGCACCCGAAGGACACTGGTTACAGGGGCATCCACGACGTCTACGAATATGACGTCAACTCGGAGAACGGTAAGGCCAGCAAGGGCCTCCTAATCGAGCTTCAGTACCGCACAGCGTTCCAGCACGCCTGGTCGACGGCAGTCGAAGTGATCGGCTTCATCACCTCTAGCCAGCCCAAGTTCCGCGAGGGTGACAAGCGCTATGCAACCGCGATGGTCTACGCCAGCGAAATCATCGCGCGCGCTCATGAGGGGTTAACGTCCTTCTTGTCGGAGATGCAGGACGATGAGGTATTGCAGGCCTTCGCCACTCTGGACCAGGAGCTGGGGCTGCTGTCGCTACTGCGTAGCCTCAATGCCGCGGACAGCTTGGTCAACGCCGACCGCAACGTCATCCTGATTTTCTCAGAAGATGACCTGGAGACGCGCAGCTTTACCAGCGCAACGGAAGCGATCCAGGCCCTGTTCGAACTCGAGCGGGAGAACCCAGGCAAGGACATTGTCCTGGTTCGAGCCGACACGAGCGATGACGTGCGGAACGCCTTCCGGAACTACTTCTCGGATGCGCGAGAGTTCATCGACCTTATCGAGAGCGGCTGCCAGATTCTCGTTGGTCGGCGTGTCAGCACTGACGCTTACCTCGCGGAACCTCTGCCCTAGAGAGCATCGCTCGATTGGTCGTCTGCGAGCCAGGTCGGCCGCAGGCCGTCATCGTCTGCTCCCGAGTCCTGAGTGGCGATTGGTTCGTCAGGGTGTGACTTGCGCGGTTGCGCTCGGCTTCAGGGCAACCGGCAGCAGCGCCAGGACCATCAGGATGTTGAGCACGGAAGCACCGCAGAGAACGGCCAGCGTGGCCGACGTGCCGAAGCGGTCCAGCAGCCAGGCGCCGAGGAAGGGCGAGGCCGCCTGCGCGATCAGGGTCGGCATGGCGATCCGCCCCATCAGCACGGCGTAGCCCTCCTTGCCGAACAGGGCCAAGGGCACCGTGCGGCGGGCGATTGAGCGGATCCCGCTGCCCATCCCGTACATGACAATGCCCGCCGCCACGACGCCCGGCGCGCCGACCAGCATGCCCGAGCGCACCACGCTCCGGCAGCTGGTCGGCCGCGCCTCCGCCGTAGGCCCTCGCTAGGTCCGTGCTCCGCGCCGCCCAGAGGACGGAGGTGCGCGGGTGCCCGAGGCCACGATGACCGCACGGGCGAGGATGGGCGCCCACATCCCCGGCCTCGGCCTCCATCACCTGGTGCCGCCCAGAACCTCCGTCTGGATCCAGTTCCTGCTGGGAACGCCTGTCGTGTTTTGGGGGGTGGCCATTCTTCGTCCGCGGCTGGCAGTCAGGGGTGAACCGCAGCCTCAACATGTTCACCCTCATCGCCCTCGGGACCGGCGCCGCCTACCTCTACAGCCTGGTTGCGACCTTCGCGCCTGGGGCATTCCCAGAGGGGTTCCGAGGCATGGACGGCACGGTGGCCGTTACTTCGAAGCGGCGGCCGTCATCACTGTCCTCGTCCTGCTCGGGCAGGTGCTGGAGCTGCGCGCGCGCGAGCAGACCGGCGGCGCCATCCGCGCCCTGGTCAACATGGCCCCCAAGACCGCTCGGCGTATAAAGGCCAGCGGCCAGGATGAGGAAATCCCACTGGCGGATGTGCAGGTCGGCGACCGCCTGCGCGTCCGCCCGGGCGAAAGCGTGCCGGTCGACGGCGAGGTACTCGAGGGTGGCGGCTCGGTGGACGAGTCCATGGTCACCCAGCCCCCCAGCGCAGCACAAGCCCGGGACGCAAAGCTCCCCTGACCAGCAAGGGAGCCTCAGCACATGCCAACTTCCAACAATTGCTCAGGCGTTACGGTCGCACCTATGCAGCGCTCGCGGATGAAGCGGCCCCAAAAGAAGCCCTGAAACCGGTGTCGCCGGAAGTTACCGAGCGAGCCATCAAAGCGCTTCCGGCCGCCACCAGCAGCCGGACGCCTGAGCAAGAGGCGGCCATTACCGCGTTCCTGCGTCAGATCGGCGCCGCCTGACCTTCCGAGGCATCACAGGATGAACCCACCCCAAGGATGCTTCAATCTGAAGGCGCTCACTCGGATGCCCCTGCTCCGCTCTTCAGGCTAACTGGCGAGACCCGCCGCCTTGTCCGCGGCAACTCATAACCAGAATGGTCGATGCTCAGCGCCGCCCTTCGAACCATGCGGATCTGCGGCGTTGATCCGGCCTCCATCCCCCCTCCCATGCCTAGTGGAACTCGGGGAGTTCGTTTCGACCGACGACTGGCTTCATCTCGAACTTGAAGCGACGAAAATTCCCCTCAGCCCGTGAACGCCAGCATGCTTTTTCATAAGCGCCTCGGTTTACCGAGGCTCAAGGAACGAGCTTTCGCACCATGAGTTACACGCCTAGCCCCCATGGCAAGCCCTCAGCATGCGGATTGTGGGTGTGCCCGAGTCGCATGGCCCAGGACGGGGACTTTTCCAGGCAAGCCCTGGCAGCCGCCCACAGGCCGCCTGGGGACTTTTCCAGGGACGTCCGGGGACTTTTCCAGGCATACCGGCCCTTACCGGACCGGTAAATCAATACTTTACCCGCTTCGTCCCGGGGACTTTTCCAGGCCTCTCTAATAGAGATTCTTCAAATATCTCTGGCTACTAACACGACCTGGAAAAGTCCCCGGGGACTTTTCCTGTGCTGGTGGTGCAAGAAGCATGGCTATGGGAACGGTGCATCGCCTGATCGAAGCAGGGGGTAAGCAAGCTGCGCTTCGAGCGGAGGTCGAACGGACCGTCGTAGAAGCAGCTGCCCAGTATATGGCCGACGAGGATGCCGGGATCGGATTCCTCTACTCCGGGTGGTGCCAAGCCGCCCTTCCCCATCGGCGCCTCCCGGACGGCCAGAGCTGGGCCATCCACTCCGACCGGATCTCTCTGCTCGTGGAACCAGGCTCCAAGCCCGGGCCGGACGGGAAGTCCTTCGTTCCGACGGGAGTGGCGTATGGAAGCCGCGCCCGACTTATTTTCCTCTACCTCCAGAGCACGGCGATCCGGACCAAAAGCCGGGAGATCGAGCTGGGGAGAAGCCTGAGGGAGTGGCTGGTCCGCATGGGAATCCCCCAGGGCGGCAAGAGCCAGAGGGACGTCCGAGATCAAGCGGAACGGATCTCGCGCTGTAGGTTTACCTTCCACATCCAGCAGTCGGGAGGGCGTGTCGGGCTGGTCAACCAGAGCGTGGTGGACAGTGCTATGTTTGTGCCGAGCAGCGATGCCAATGAGCAGCAGGGCAGCCTGTTCGTCGAGACCGCCCGCCTGTCGGAAGTCTTCTTCGATCTCCTCCAGAGGCACCCTGTCCCCGTTCAGGAAGCCGCCATTCGGGCGATCAACAACAACAGCGTGGCGCTCGATATCTACGCTTGGCTAGCCTATCGCCTCCACGTTCTGGGCAAGCCCACGCCCATTTCCTGGACGGCTCTCAAGAGCCAGTTCGGCGGTGGCGTGGCCCGCATGGACAACTTCCGGGTCACGTTCCTCGACAACCTCAAACTGACACTGGCCGTCTACCCCGATGCCCGGGTGGACGTGGAGGAGCGCGGCCTAGTTCTTCACCCCTCCAAGCCGCCAGTGCCGGAGCGGACACTCCGCTAAGGGGCGCACCTGGAAAAGTCCCCACGCAGATCCGGTAAGGTTCCAGGCTCCTGCCTGGAAAAGTCCCCTCCCCTCTCGCCAGCCCTTCGCCTGGAAAAGTCCCCGGATCAGCCTCGGGTCTTCCTCTTCACGATTGCCATCATGTCCCGCTCCATCTTCGCTCGGTCTGCAGCAAAACGGCCCGGCGATGTTCCCCGGTCGAGAGCAATGACGTTGGTATCCCGGTCCTGGCCGTCCTTGGACAGCCGGGTGGAGGCGCGGGTGCATCCGCTGCATGTCGAGCTCTGGCAGGGCGGGCGGCAGATTGCCCGCCACGAGCGCTGCGACGGCCGCCGCCAGCAGGCGCTGGATCCTAAGCACTACCTCGACGTGCTGGGTCACAAGCCAGGGGGCGCTCGCCGGGTCCAGGCCGCTGGAGCAGTGGCGCCAAGCCGGACGCTGGCCTGCCTGCCATGACGTGCTTTGGGAGCGCCTCCGGGCCCGGCATGGCAAGCAGAAGGGTGTCCGCGCCATGGTGGCGGTGCTGATGCTGGGTCGGGAGTTCGGCGAGGAGCAGCTACGGTCGGCGGTCGCCACGGCGGTGTCGCTCGGGGCCTGCGACGCCGCGGCGTTGCACAAGGCCCGGCACACGCCGGTGATACCGGCGAACCGGCCCGCTATGACCGGCCGATGCCCAGCGTCGCCGACCACGACACGCTGCTCCTCTCCGCCCCCTGCGCCGGGAGGCTGTGATGAACGACCTGCAGGACCAAGCAGTCCGGCAGCACTGCAAGGCGCTGCGCCTGCCGACGATTGGCGGTCAGTTCACCCGCCTGGCAGAGACCGCTGTGCGGAAGCGGCAGTCTCATCTCGGCTATCTCGAAGCCCTGCTGGCAGCTGAGATGGAGGAGCGCGAGAGCCGGACAATCACGCGTCTGCTGTACGACACGCCCGGCTGCCGCGGATGAAGATGCTCGAGGCGTTCGAATTCGACTGCTCCGGCGTACCGGCCCCCCAGCTGCGCGGGCTGGCCGAGGGCGAATACATCACCAAGGCAGAGCCGGTGCTGCTGACCGGCGAAGCGGGCGCGGGGAAAACCTATCTGGCGACGCGACTGTGCGTGGGTGCCTTCCGTCAGCGGCGGCGGGTGCGGTTCACCACCGCGAGCGTGCTGATCAACGAGTTGGCCGAGGCGGTGCATGCCAACCAGCTGAGCCGCGCACTCAACCGCTGGGAGCGGCTCGACCTGATCTGCATCGACGAGCTGGGCTACGTGCCGCTCGCCGAGACGGTCTGCGAGTTGATGTTCCAGGTCATCGCCGACCGGGCGGAGAAGGCGGCCGTGATCGTGACCACCAACCTGCCGTTCTCCGAATGGTCGTAGGTCATCCCGGAACCGAGCGCTTCATGATGCCTTCCTTGTTGACGGGCTGGTCCGTCGCACTTGGGCGGCCAGCGGGGTGATCTGATCGTCGGGCAGGTTGATCTGCCAGGGCTGCCCTTTGGTGAGTTGCCGTCCGCTCAGCCGTCCCTTGCGCAGCCATTTGAACACGGTCTGCGGTGTCACACCGAGGGCGGCGGCCGCGCCCTGCACGGAGTAGCTGCCATCCGGCCAGCGTGGCGGGTTCGCGTCCACGCCATTGATCTTGACCGTCGGGATGCCCCAGCGCTTGCGGCAGAGGTGGACATTCTCGCCGGCAAACGAGGTGCCGTGGGCCGTGCCGATCCCGTCCGCATTCAGCCTCGCCGCAATCTCGCGGTCCATCATGCCGGCGGCGTTCAGCTCCCGGATCCGCTGTTCCAGCTCGGCCGTGTCGGCGTAGTGCGCATAGCCCTGCACCTTCCGTCGCAGCCGGTGCTCGCTGACGGCACCGGTCTGCCAGGTGATCCGCATCCAGACCATCCCGCGCTCGCACTTCTGGTCGAGTGTGACCTCCCGCACGACCAGGCGCAGCATGCGCTTGCGCTCCTCGGCCGTGGCCACCTGCCACACGCTGCGCAGGTTCCGCGCCATGCCGAGGACCTCGGCACATTCAGTGTCGGACAGCGCGCCCCTTTGCTCGGTACGCCACGCCGCATAGGCCTGCTCGACGGCCTCAGACTGACGCAGCCTCTCCTCCCAGACGCGTTCGAGGGAGCGCGCCACCAGGCGGTTCTCCGGCTCCACGGCGTCGTACTGGCGCCGCGCTCGTTCGGCCTCGTAGCGGGCGCGCTCGCGCTTGAGACCCCACTGGTGTTCCAGTGCCCGGGTTTGCGCCTCGAGCTGGCTGACGGCGGCCACCGCCATCTCGATCTGGTCCGGCGCCAGGGCGTCCAGCAGCACCCGCTCGAACTCGCTGTCCGCGCCCAGCGCCCGGACCTCCTGGCACCGGGGCTGGCCGGTGAGCCCCTGGTCGGCGCTGCAATGGTACACGGGGTAGTCGCCATGGGGTCCTGAGTAGCGCACCCCCATGCGCCGGCCACACCGGCCGCAGACCGCAATCCCTTGCAGCAGGGCGCAGCCCCGGCGCGCCACGCCGGGCCGCCCGGCCGCATGATGGGCGACGTTGCCAGCCAGCCGCGCCTGGTTGGCCATGAACTCCTCCCAGCTGATGTAGCCCGGGTGGGCGTGGCGCAGGCACACCGGCCACTGCTCGACCGCAACCTTGACCGTAGCACTTCGCGCGGCCCCAGCACGACGCCGGGTCGGGTCCTGCCGGCGCTGACCATAGGCGTAGGTGCCGGCATAGGCGGGGTTGTGCAGGATATGCAGCACCCGGCTGCTGTCGGCCGGAACCCAGGATACCTCCTGCGGCGCCGGGCCGCGGATCGGGCGCACCGGCAACGACAGGCCATGCCGCTGCAATTCCCGCATGACCGCCTTGGCGCTTTGCAGTTCGCGGAACTTCTCGAACACGAACCGCAGCCGCGCCTGCACCTCCTCGTCCGGGTTAAGCCCGATCCCGCCACAGCGCTCCTGGACCAGGCCGGCCGGCAACGCCAGCCGCAGCTCGCCCCGCGCGGCCTTCTGCCGTTCGCCCTGGTGCAGGCGCAGGCGGATCTGGTGCAGCTCCGCCTCGCTCATGATGCCGGACAGCCCCAGCAGGAGCCTGTCGTGGTAGGCGCCCGGATCATACAGCCGCTCGCCATCCGCGATGAACACGCCAAAGATCGAGCACAGCTCCAGCAGCCGGTGCCAGTCATGGTTGTTGCGGGCCAGGCGGGAGGCGTCGAGGCTCAGCACCAGCCCCGCCTTGCCCAGGCCGATTTCGGCGATCAGGCGCTGGAAACCCTGCCGCTCCACGCTGGACGTCCCCGACTTGCCGAGGTCATCGTCGATCACCACGATGCGCTCGCGCGGCCAGCCAAGGGCCACGGCCCGGTCGACCAGGCGGTATTGGAGTTCCGTGCTCTCCTGGTGCTGCCGCACCTGAACAGCCGTGGACTGGCGAATGTAGATGTAGGCCAGCTTGGCCCGATGCGCCGTGCTGACGCGCTCGGCCATGTCATCGGGGGCGGTCAGCATGCTGCGCCTCCTGGCCGAGGCGTTGCAGCAGCCGGGCGATCGCCTGCGCCAGCTGCCGCTGCGATGGGGCTGGCAGGACCGGCCATGGGCGCGGCGGTCGCATCTGGCGCAGCGGCGCCGGGGATGGAGGTGCGGGATCGCGGGGGCGGGGCGGCATGGACGATCTCCGGGCTGGAGGCAGTCACCAAGCCGCGGATGTGGCGTGCCAGGGGCAGCAGCGTGCGAGCCGATACCCGAGGCACCGGCGGCTCCGTTGATGCCGGGCGTTCAAGGTCCGTCGCAGCACGCCGGATCAGGCGCCGGCGGCCATCGGGCAAGGCAACGGCCAGGAACCGCGGGCCACGGTCACAGGTGAGGGACAGAACCGCCAGGCGTTGACCAGACAACGGATGGCGAGGGTCCGTGACCGTCACCGCAGAGATCAGCCGGTCCGCCACTGGGGCAGTTGGAGGTGTTTGGTAACCCACGGCTGTGCAAGGCCTTGATCGATTGCCTCACCGACCGGGAGCACATCGCCCAGGGGCACGGAGTCCTACCGGTTCCGCCGCACCACAGCGCAGCGCAGCCCCGCCAGACCATGGGGAGGATACCAGAACAGCGACGCTGACCGTCCTGGTTGGCCCACGGCCCGGCCAGGATGGTCAAAAGCGGCAGGTGGGCCAACATTCATGGACACAGCCATGCGAGTAAACCGGCGGACGGGGAAAGGCGCGCGCCCCTCCCGGGTGAACTTGTAGAGGATGGTTAGCCTCGCCCCGCGCCCTTTCGCCCGACCACTTGGCAGGATCACGTCACCTCCCAGCATCTCGTCCTGGAGAACATCGCTGCAATACGGCATCTGATGCTGCTCACCAGCCTTGGAGGATATCCACCGAGACGCCTGTCTGCGCCGCCACTCCGCGAAAGTGGAGTTTGATTCACGCTCAGATCACTATGGGCCCCCGAATTCCAACATATCAGAGTGTAGTTCACTGAATCTGCGTAACTTTCGTCCGCTCAAATGTAAGTCGTGCCTTGCTTTTTCGCGCGCGAGCATCTTCTGGGCTGCGCACTCAAGAAAGTTCCGGCTAAATCTAGCCTGCTATGGGATTGATGAGGGGACTACATGGCGAAGAGCTTGCAGCGCGTAGAGAGGAGACGCGCCACCCCACCAGCGCCGGTGCAGGACAGACGAGCGGCGAAATGGCTCATCATTTCCACAGCCAAAGGGGGCTCAGGGAAGACGACGACCGCCCGGAACCTCGCAGTGGCTGCGGCCCACGAGGGGCTTCGGGTGCTGCTGGTCGATACTGACGCGCAGCAGGCGCTAGCGCGCTGGGCGGAGCGGCGTCCGGAGCAGGCACCACCTGTAGCTTGCGAGGTCATCGCCCTCGCCGAGATCGAGGGACATCTGAACAGACTCGACGCCTCGGAGGTCGACGTCGTCATCGTGGACACTCCGCCCGGCGTCGAGAGCAGCCCGAGCCAGATGCAGGCCCTTCTGCAGAAAGCGGACCTCGTTCTGGTGCCGGTGCAGCCCTCCGACGACGACATTGAGAGCGCCACACCTTGGATGGAGCTGCTCGCGCGGCTCGAGGTTCCAGCGCACTTCCTTCTGAACCGTGTTCGGCGCGGCAGCAAAAGCCTCGACGAGGCCAAGCTCGGCCTGCTTGAGAGTGGAGGCCGCCTGGCCCCGATCGAAGTCCGTGACCTCGAGGACATCCGGCGCAGCGCGCGGGCCGGGATCGGTGTCATGGAGTTGCGTGGAGGGAACGGTGCCGACGATTTCCGGGGCGTCTGGGCCTTCGCGCGCTCTGAGCTGAGGATGAGCGCCCGATGAGCCGTCAGCCAACCCCCTTCGTCCTAGGCCGTGGAGAGGTCGCCCGCCGACCGTCCGCGCCAGCCATCCAGAAGACACCCGCCCCTGCCTTCGCCGGCTCGCCTCCCCGCTCGCAGGTGGACATCGTCCGGACCGCTCAGCGCGAGCTGCGGAACACGGACGAGTACGTACGCGAGATCTCCCGCCTCTGGCGCGAGGCGCAGCAGAGCTTCCTCGCCATCGGCCGCTACCTTGTCCAGGCCAAGCGGAAGCTACCCCACGGCGAGTTCCAGAAGTTGGTGGAGGCGTCGCTGCCCTTCGGGCGCCAGACCGCCTATGAACTGCGGATGATCGCAGAAGCCGTAGACGCAGGCCGCATTCCCGAGCCGAAGCTGCCGCAGGCTGCGAGCGTCGCCTACCAGCTCGCTACCCTGAAGCCGGACGACTTGGCCGCGGCTGCCCATGACGGTCTCGTCCGGCCAGACCTGCGGCGCCCCGAGATCATCGCCTGGAAGCGGGAACGGCTGCGCCGGTCGTCGGGGGCTAACCAGGAGGCCCTCGCCCGGAGGCGCGCACGGCTCGCCGAGATCATCCGGCGCCACGAGGAGGAGCTAGAGAAGGCGCGTCGTGAACTTGCCGAACTCGACGAGGCCGTGGAGGGCAGGGTCAGCATCAACGGCGAGGCGGAGGAGCAGGACTAGGTAGGGGTGTCGTTCAAGTCAACTCGCTGACGATGACGATCAAGGCGAGGCGGTCGTAGTGTGTGACGAGTCTCCGTTCATTCCTGAGGCGGCAGAAAAGGCGTTTAGTGGCCCGAACTCGGACAACAAATGCCGCCGCTCTGGCCCGTGGAGTTAGCTGGGATGATGCAGCGGGCCTCGACCTCGCCGTTGATGACGACCCAGACTACCAGCCACTCGGCCAGCTGCCGTTTCTGTTCCGAGGTGGCTTGGCCGAGCCCCGGCTTATGTGACGGCTGAGCTCTTCCACCCCCCAACAAGGCGGGCGATGCCCACCTGCCCTTTGGTCTGGGCTGCCACATGTTACTATGGGCGGCGAGGGTCTGCTGCCTTTGCTCGTAGTTGCGGCGTTGGCGGGGATACTCCTCAAGGCCCACCACGCCTGCCAGATAGTGGACTTCCCCCTGAAGGTTGGAGGGTTCGTTAAGGAACCCGAGCACCCCAGGAGGGCGATATGGCGGACAGGCGAACCCGGCGGCGGTTCACGAACGAGTTCAAGGCCCAGGCGGTCAAGCGTGTGCTGGAAAGCGGACGCGGGCTGTCGGAGGTGGCGACCGAGCTTGGGCTCAGCACCGGCCAGTTGAGCACGTGGCGGACGGAGCACCTGGCGGCTGGCTCGGCCGAGGCACTGGCGGCCCGTAAGGCCGAGGAGGCGGAGACACAGCGGCTGCGGCGCGAGGTGAAGCGGCTCGAGGAGGAGAACCAAATCCTGCGCAAGGCCGCGGCTTTTTTCGCCAAGGGGATCGCGTGACGAAGTTCGCCTTCGTGTCAGCCGAGCGGGGCAGTCACCCCGTCGCAGCGCTGTGCCGCGTCATTGGCGTGAGCGTGTCCGGCTACTACGCCTGGCTGCGCGCGATCCCCTCCCAGCAGACCCGGGCCGAGGCGGAGGCCGAGTTGCGCAGGCACATCGGCCGGATCTTCGCGGCAAGGCGCCAGGTGTACGGCTCGCCGCGGATCCAGGCCGAGCTACGCCGCGAAGGCCGGCACCATGGGCGCCGGCGCATCGAGCGGCTGATGGGCGAGATGGGCCTTGCCGCCCACCAGGGCCGCCGTCGGGTGCCGCGCACCACGGACAGCCGCCACGACCTCCCGGTCGCCCCGAACCTCCTGGCACGGAACTTCGCCGCCGAGCGGCCAGACCAAGTCTGGCTGGCAGATATCTCCTACCTGCCTACTGGCGAGGGCTGGCTCTACCTGGCGGCGATCAAGGACATGGCCACACGCCAGATCGTGGGCTGGGCCATGGCGGATCACCTCAGGGCGGAGCTTTGCATCAGCGCCCTGGTCATGGCCGTGCAGCGCTGCCAACCAGCAAAGGGTCTGATCCTGCACAGCGATCGCAGGGTTCAATATGCTTCGGCTGACTACCGCCGCGTGCTGGAGCGGCACGGCATCGAGCAGTCCATGAGCCGGCGGGGCAACTGCCTGGACAACGCACCCATGGAAAGCTTCTTCGCCTCGCTCAAGAAGGAGAACGTCCACCAGACCCGCTTCAACACACGCGAGGAGGCCAAGGCAGCGGTGTTCGATTACATCGAAGTTTTCTACAATCGGCAGCGGCTTCATTCAGGCATCGGCTACCGCACGCCGGCCGAGGCACGCATAAACATGAACGAGAGCATCATGCCGCTCGCAGCATGACGCTCTGATCTCACCTCTCCACCAATCGGGGGGAAGTTCATAGACCTGGGTGAGGCCAGTCTGACTGCACCCGAGGGCTTTGCGGCGCGCACGCAGTTCCTGCGGCAGCCAGTGGCCTCCGGGAGCCCGTTCGAGCGTGTGCCAGATTGCCTTCGGATGGACCAGGAGTTGGTGGAGATCGTCCCAGACGAGGGCCTCCACCTGCTCGGCCGGGACAAAGCGGGATTGGCATCGGGTGTCCCGGTAGAGGACCAGCGGCGAGAGCTTGCGGCGGCAGGCGAGGTCACAGACGCTGCAGCTGACCAGCTGTGCGACAGATTAGAATGGGAGGTATTGTTGCAACGCGCAAATTGCCGGTTCTTAGCGTGACCTCCGTCCGTAGAGACGTTCCCCCCGTAATGTGAGATCGGCGGAATCGTGGAGGGCGTTCGGACGCGAGGACGGGGGCGGAGTTCGCAGCGACCGCCGTGAAGGGCTAGACTACCGCATTCGGCTCCGCCATCAGGAAGGCGTCGAGGAGTGTCGTGACCTCCCCCTCCTGCTGAAGGCCGTCAGCGGCACAAGGCAGCGGTGCTGTCTTGCGGTCCTTCAGCGCGAAGGCCGGCGAGGGCAGGCCCCAGCGCGCCGTCGCCAGCTCCCGCACCCCGTCCGCCGCCGTCCTGACGATCGGGCCGGGGTAGTCCGGGTAGACCGCTGGCGAAAGCGGCAGGTTGCCGGTGCTGTCCCGCATGGCCCTCGACAGCTTCAGGATGGCCTGCTGGTTCGAGCACATGGAGTAGAGGCTGCATATCCCGCGACCCTAGACTGGCCGATGCACCACATCCACCATCCTCGGCCGAGCCGGCGGTACATGGACAACCTTACGGGCGGCCGACCGAATCGCCTAGGGTCTGTGACCGGACTCCGCGATGCGTAGGTTGATCATCGTGGCGGCGAGGTGGGCGAAGCCCATCCAGCTGCGGCGGGTCTTGTCGCGCCGGAGAGCAATGCGAGCCCAATCTTTGAGGCTGGAGAAGAGGTTCTCGACCTGGTGACGCCGGGCATACAGCTCGGGATCCCAGGCCGGCGGATCGACCATGCCCCGCTTGGGCGGGGTGTGGACCATGCAGCCCTCAGCGGTGAAGGTGGCGCGCAGGGCGGCCGAGACGTAACCCCGGTCGAGTGCGGCGTTGCAGGCCGGAATGCCCGAGGCGAGTGCGCTGGCGTAGCGCAGGTCCGCGTGGTGTCCAGGGCTGGCGATCAGCCGCAGGACCCGGCCTGCACCATCGGCGCAGGCGTGCAGCTTGGAGCAGAGCCCGCCACGACTGCGGCCAAGCGCCTCGGCCGAAGGCGTGCTGTCCACGGCTCCACTCGCGGCGCGGTGGGCCTTGCAGGTGGTGCTGTCCAGGAGCAGCAGCCCGTCCTCAGGCAGGCTCGGGCGGAGCGCCTCGAAAACCAACTCCCACCAGCCGCGCAGGCACCAGCGCCGCCAGCGGTGATAGACGCTGGACCAGAGGCCCAGCGCTTCGGGTAGGTCACGCCACGGCGCCCCGGTCCGGCCGATCCAGAGCGCGGCTTCCACAAAGCGGCGCAGCGCTCCTTCGTCATGCTTCCACGCGAGTGGGATCCGCTGCACCACCAGCATCAGCGCCACCCATTGGGCGTCGTCCAGGCTCGTCCTGGTCATGACCGTGCCACCCTAAAAGCCCTGAGAACGTCCAAGCTGGCGCGTCCGCAGACCAGATCAGCGCCGAAAGGGCCTGTCAGGCAGTCCAGTCACAGACCCTAGAACGAATCGGGAATGCTGTCCTATAGCGGTCCTGCAGCCAGGAGCTCCTGCCCATGCCTGGCCCAGCCCGCCCGGCCGACGACCTCATCCCCGTCACCGAGGAGGAGATCGCCGCCGCGCTGTCCCACGCGTTACGCTTCGACGCCCGCGGCAAGGCGCGCCGCGGGGGCGGCGACCTCGCGGCCGGTCTCGCCGCGGAGCACCTGGCCGAGCACCTCCGGCAGGCTGGCTTCGTCGTCCTCCGCGGCCGCGGCGCCCGCCCCCACAACACGGGCTGAGCATGCCCGCCTTCGCGGAACTGGGTGCCCGGTCCAACTTCTCCTTCCTCGACGGTGCCTCCCACCCGGCGGAACTGGTCGCGACCGCCGCCGAGCTGGGCTTGGCCGGCCTCTCCATGTGCGACACCAACAGCCTCGCCGGCGTCGTCCGCGGCTACGTCGCGGCCAAGCGCCTCGGCCTGCCCTTCGCGGTCGGCGCCCGCCTCGAGCTGCTGGACGGCGCGCGTTACCTCGCCTGGCCGACCGACCGCGCCTCCTACGGCCGGCTCACCAGCCTCCTCTCCCGCGGCCGCATCGCCGCCGAGAAGGGCACTTGCGAGCTTCGCCGCGCCGATCTCCTGGCCCATGTGAAGGGGCTGGCGGTGGCCGTCCTGCCGCCCGAGACGCCGGATCGTGCCTTCGTCAAGCGGCTGGCGGCCGATGCTCGCGAGATGGTGGACATTGCTCTCCCGCTGAACCTCGCCGCCTGGTGCCCGCACCTGGGGCGCGACCGCGCCCAGCTGGACCGCCTCGCCACCCTCGCTGCCTCGGCCGGCGCCCGGCTGCTGGCCACCAATAACGTCCGCTACCACCGCCCGCATCGGCGGCGACTTGCCGACGTCCTCTCCGCCATTCGCCTCGGCGTCACCATCGACAGGCTCGGGTTTGCAGCCGAGCCGAACGCAGAGCGCTGCCTCAAGTCCCAGACTGAGATGGCCAGGCTCTTCGGGGACTTCCCCGACGCCCTCGCCGCCACCCTGGACGTGCTCGCGGCCACCGAGGGCTTCTCCCTCGACCAACTTCGCTAGGAGTACCCCGACGAGATCCTGGAGGCGGGCCGCACGCCCCAGCAGACGCTGGAGGCCGGGGTCTGGGCGGCGGTCGCGGAGCGCTGGCCCGAGGGCGTGTCCCCGGACATCCGGACGCGCCTCGCCCACGAGCTTCGCCTGGTCGAGCAGCTCGGCTACGCCCCCTACTTCCTGACCGTCCATGAGATCGTCCGCTACGCCCGCTCCGAGGGCATCCTCTGCCAGGGGCGCGGGTCCGCGGCCAACTCCGCCGTCTGCTACGTCCTCGGCGTCACGGCCGTGGACCCGAGCAAACACGATCTCCTCTTCGAACGCTTCGTCTCGGCCTCCCGCGGTGAGCCGCCCGATATCGACATCGACTTCGAGCACGAGCGCCGGGAGGAGGTGATCCAGCACATCTACACCCGCTACGGCCGCGACCGTGCCGCCATCTGCGGCACTGTCATCCGCTACCGCGCCCGCTCGGCTATCCGGGAGGTCGGCAAGGTGATGGGTCTGTCCGAGGACATTTCCGGCAAGCTCGCCAAGGGCGTCTGGGGTCCGGGGCGTGAGGGCGGCGTTGGCGAGGTCGCCGATAGCGAGGGACTGGACCGCCGGCTCGCCATGGCCGTCGAGCTCGCCGAGGAGATCCAGGACTTCCCCCGCCACATCGCCACCCATGTCGGCGGCTTCGTCATCACCCGCGGCTTGCTGACCGAGCTCGCGGTGGTCACCAACGCCGCCATGCAGGACCGCACCACGCTGGAGTGGGACAAGGACGACATCGACGCCCTCGGCATCCTGAAGGTCGACGTGCTCGGCCTTGGGATGCTGTCCTGCATCAGGCGCGCGTTCGGGCTACTCCGCCAGTACGAGCGCCTCGAGCTGGACCTCGCCGGCCTGCCGGAGGAGTGCCCGGCCACCTACACCATGCTTCGGCGCGCCGACAGCCTCGGCGTCTTCCAGGTCGAGAGCCGGGCGCAGATGAACATGCTGCCCCGCCTCAAGCCGCGGACCTTCTACGACCTGGTCGTGCAGGTCGCGATCGTGCGGCCGGGTCCCATCCAGGGCGACATGGTCCACCCCTACATCCGGAGGCGGTGGGGACTGGAGGAGCCGGAATACGCCGGTCCCTCTCCGGAGCATGGCGACCCGGACGAGCTGAAGAAGGTCCTCCACAAGACCCTCGGCGTGCCGCTCTTCCAGGAGCAGGCCATGCGGGTGGCGATCGTCGCCGCGCGCTTCACGCCGGAGGAGGCGGACGACCTGCGGCGGGCGATGGCGACCTTCAAATACACCCAGGGCGTCGGCATCTACCGCCACCGCCTGGTCGAGGGCATGGTCCGGCGCGGCTACCCGCGCGACTTCGCCGAGCGCTGCTTCAAGCAGATCGAAGGCTTCGGCTCCTACGGCTTCCCGGAGAGCCACGCGGCCTTCTTCGCCCACCTCGTCTACGCCTCATCCTGGATCTGCTGCCACCACCCTGGCGTCTTCGCCTGCGCCCTGCTGAACTCCCAACTGCCGCGCGTCGATCAGGATGAGAACGGCCCGTCAATCAGGATGAGAAGCGTATTGCCTCACCCGGGAATGTTCCCGACGCGGCTGATGTTGCCTCACCAGGTTGCTCCCGTTGCCTCATAACCCGCTTCCCCTTGCCGCATCAGCTCTAATTTCTTCCTCGGTGGCGGTGGTGCCGAATACCAGCCTGTGCGCCTCCTCCCTGCGCCACGCTTTCACGCGGCGCTGCAAGGTCCGGAGCTGCCCAGCGGGGAAACTGCCAAGCTGTTCCGCCTGCAGCCGCTCCAGCAACTCACGCGACGTCCGCCAGGGCTCGGCCACAAACCATGCCTGCAGCTGCGCTGTCACAGCGGCGAATGGATCGGGGCGACGCCGCAGCCGCTTAGCCTTCTCCTTGGGCCGGGCGGTTGGGCGCACCTCGCCCTCCTGCCACGCCGTCCGCAGCCCGGACAGGAACGCCTCCAGGCTCGGCGCCGTAGGCTTGGCTCTCTCGCCCGCGACCGGACGGTCGGCGATGTCCACCAGGCGCTGCTGCACCGCCCGGATTGTCCGCAGCAGCTCCACCGGGTCGAGCGCCGCATGCAGCGCCGCAACCCGCAGGCGCGCCTCCTCGCTCGTCCTTGGGTCCGCCACCAGCCGCTGATAAGGTGTAGCGGGCGGGTGGTAGCGCTTCCTCACCTTCGCGCCCTCGCGCGCCTTCTCCGCCAGCTTGAACGAGGGCTGAAAGAAGTTCACGAACAGCCGCACAGCGCCGTAGAGCTGGGCCAGCGCTGCCGCGGCCTCAAGACCTTCGTAGCGCCGGTAGCCGACGATCCGCCGCACCACCGCGCCGTTCTTCTGCTCCACCCACGCTTGGTCGTTCTTGCGGTACGGCCGACACCGGGTGAACTCCACCCCCGCTGCAGCGCAGTAGTCCCGCACTGTCTCGTTCATGAACACACTGTCATTGTCTGTGTCGAAGCCCTGCAGTGCAAAGGGCATCCTCTTGCGGAGTTCGCCCAGCACCTCAACCAGCAGACCCTGCTCGCGCACCAGCAGCGGCGCGCACTCCGTCCAGCCCGTGGCGATGTCGGTCAGCACCAGCGTCTGCACGAAGCTGCCCTTGGACGTTGGTCCGCTATGCGCCACCAGGTCCGCCTCGACATACCCGGGCGCCGGATCGCCCCAGTCGGAGAAGGTCCGAACCGGCACGCTCCGCCGCACCGCCGCCGAAGGCGCCATCCGGCGCCGACGCCGCCCACCTGCCCCATCCCTCGCCTGCCGCAGAGCCCTGTCCATCGTCGCCGCGCTCATCGCCAGCAGGCTGCTCCGCACCTCCGGCGCGAGCCGCAGATGTCCGTGCCGCTCCATCGCCTCCACCAGCACCGGCACCAGTGGCCTCAGCCGCTTGCCGCACACTCGGTCCGACGCCTCCCAGAGCACCACCAGCGCCTCGCGCACCGCATCGTCGTAGACCCGCCGCCCGGGCCGTGGCCCACCCTTACCCTCAGGCAGCCCCGACCGCAGCAGCCGGGTCGCATGCCGACGGTGGAACCCAG
Source organism: Roseomonas chloroacetimidivorans (assembly GCF_049629625.1). Taxonomy (NCBI): domain Bacteria; kingdom Pseudomonadati; phylum Pseudomonadota; class Alphaproteobacteria; order Acetobacterales; family Roseomonadaceae; genus Roseomonas; species Roseomonas chloroacetimidivorans. The sequence continues at coordinate 80,256 of NZ_JBNBZS010000027.1, forward strand.
TCACCGCCGTGAACTCGTCCAGGATCAGCCCCCGCTCCCGACGACCTGCCCGGGCGTAACGCTCCGCCGTCACCGCCACCAACTCGTCACGCGTCGCCATGCTCACCCGCCTCATGTCCGCCCCCGGAGCTCCTCGCCCCAGGGGAACATTTCAGGTGAGGCAACAGCCCAACCTTCGGGAGCATTTCAGGTGAGGCAATGCGCGCCCGCATCCAGATTGTCGCGCCATACCCAACCCATGGGCTTCTACGCGCCGGCGCAGATCGTGCGGGACGTCCAGCGGCACGGGGTCGAGGGGCGGCCGGTGGACGTGAACCTCTCCCATCGGGACAGCACGACGGGACCGCACGCGGCGAGCACGGACGGGCTCGCAATCCGCCTAGGGCTGCGGGTCACGGCCGGGCTCTCCCGGCAGGAGGGGGAAGGGCTGGGCACTGCGTCTTTTCACCCTCGAGCGGACAAGTGCCGGAGAGCAGATCGTGAACGTGCTGGACGGCCTCGCGCGCGGCGGGATGGGCGGCCCCGACTTTGCCGCCATCCCTGATCGCAACCCTCGACGGTGAGTGTGCTGTCCTCGCGGTCACGGCCAGGGATGCCAGACGTGTCGAACGGGTGGGTTCCGGGCTCAGCAGGGCAGGGGGCTAGACCGGGCCGTCGCCGCGTCGCTCACGGGAAAACCCAGCAGATCCGGGCAAAACTCACGCCTCCCACAGGCTTCTGGGCACGATAATCCTCCATTACCGTGCCTGTGGTGGGCAGAGAGGCTAATTGCCATCGAAGGACCTGTCCTGGCACACTAAGCCCGGCCGGAGCGGCGGGCGCGGGGGCGCCTGTTCCACTGGCCGGAGAGGGCAGGGGGCGC